>NZ_QPMJ01000004.1:300000-395042 GCF_003369835.1 Halorussus rarus
GGCGCGTCGTCCGTGCGAGTCGGTCCCGTGGCGCCGGACGAGACGGCCGCACGCGGCCGAATCCGGCGGTTCGTTTCGAACCGTTCTGCACGAAATCCGGCCTTGAACCCCGGCCGCTCCGGAGTAACGACGCCGGGCCGCGCGCGACCGACGTCGAGTTCCGGAATAGCCACTGGATAACAAAGGAGCCCCGTCGTGAAGCCACCGACGAGACCGAGCGCGTCCGTTTGGACGCGGAGACTCCTCCAATGACTGAACAGAACCTCGCACAGAAGACGAACGTACGTGAGCAGGGCTGGAAACGGGAGTTCGTCTGGCTCGCGCCCGCGCTCCTGGCGACGACGTTGCTGGTCTACTTCTACCTCCGCTCGCACCCCTACCCCTCGTTCGGGGCCGGGCTCTACCTCCTCATCGCCGAGCGCATCTCCGAAGTGGGCTACGCGCTGCCCGAGACGATACCCTACTACACGAGCGACGGCGTTCCGTTTGCGTACCCGCCGCTGATGTTCTACGCGGTGGCGGTCATCCGGGACCTGACCGGCGTCGACCCCATCACCATCTCGCGGTTCCTGCCCGGCATCGTGAGCATCCTCTACCTCGTGCCGATGTACCTCCTCGCGCGCGACCTGCTCGACTCCCGGCCCGAAGCGGCCCTTGCGAGCCTCGTGGTCGCCGTCAGCCCGCCCGTGCTCCAGTGGCACATCTCGGCCGGCGGCATCGTCCGGGCGCCCGCCTTCCTGTTCGCGCTGGCGGGCATCTACGCCGGCGTGCGGCTCTACCGCGACCGCGACCAGCGGTGGGTCGTCCCCTCGCTCGCGCTGTTCACGCTCACCGTCCTCACCCATCCCCTCTACACCGCCTTCTTCGCGCTGTCGTACTTCCTGCTGTTCCTCGGGTTCGACCGCACGCTGTGGGGGCTCGTCCGGGGCGCGGTCGTCGGCGTCGGCGGCATCCTGCTGGCCGCGCCGTGGTGGGCGCAGGTGATGGCCCACCACGGGGTGGACGTGTTCACCGGGGCCGCGGGCACCCACGGCGGCATCGGCGGCGGCCTCAAGACGCTCCAGGCGGTCGTCAACCTCAACATCCACGGGACGCTGGTCGAACAGATATGGGCCGTCGTGCCGCTGCTCGGCATCGCGTACCTCCTGAAGGAGAAGCGGTACTTCCTCCCGGTCTGGTTCGTCGCGGTGGTGCTCGCGTTCGGCAAGGCGCGGCTGTCGATCACCGTGGGCGCGCTCATCATCGCCGTGGTCCTGCTGGAGGCGGTCGGCCCATGGCTCAAGCGCGAGTCGCCGTTCAGCGTGGGCCGCCGGGGCGTCGTCACGGCCGCGCTCGTGTTCATCGCGACCGTCGGCCTCGCCGGCGGCGCGATGTACGCGACCGGCGCGGCCGACGCCCACGCCGGCAGCCCGTCGCTCCCCCAGTTCATCACCCACGACGACGTCCAGGCGATGGAGTGGGTCCAGGACAACACGGACCGGAGCGCCACGTTCGTCGTCCAGGGCGACGCCGCCGAGTGGTTCCCCCAGCAGACCCACCGGACGATGCTTGTCGGCCCGTGGGGCGTCGAGTGGAAGGGCCACGAGCCGTACAGCCGGCAGCTCGGGCTGTTCCAGGACATCTCCTGGTGCAACAGCGCCCACTGCATGTCGAAGACGCTGGCGGAGGAGAACGTCGAACCCGACTACATCTACCTGCCGAAGGGGGAGTTCACCGTCCGCGGGATGCAGGACCACCGCACCAGCAAGCTGGCGATGTCGATGCACCTCTCGCCGAAGTACCGGACGGTCTACGAGAACGACGGCGTCATCATCTTCGAGGTGCTGGGCGACGAGCGGGCGTCGGGCGGCCAGTCGGGAAGCGGACAGGAATCGGGCGAGCAGAGCCCGAGCAAATAGCGGTCGGCGATAGCCGACGGCGAACGCGACCGGCCGCTCAGAACAGCGGGTCGAGTTCGCCGTCGTCGTCCTCGATGAGGTCCGTCGTGTTCCGGTCGCTCTCCTCGCGGATCTCGTCGATGTTGTCCTGGGTCTCGACCGCCACGTCCTGGAGCTCATCGACCCGGGGCACCTCCGAGACGCCCGACAGCAGCACGACGCCGGCGACCCGGTCGGCGCCGTCGACCGGGTAGTCGCCGCCCCGGACCTCCATCGAGCCGGTCTGCTCCTCGAGCCACTTGCGGCCCTTCTCGACGCCCTTCCGGTTGAGGTACTCCGGCGGGCCGCTGGCGACCAGCAGCGACCGCTCGGCGCTGTCGATCTCGCAGGGCAGCGTGAGCCGACCCAGCGCGGCCTTCCGGACCAGGCTGGTGATGCGGTTGGTCGCGTGGGTCGAGTCGACCTCTCCGGTCCCGTCGCTCTTGAACCGCGAGAGCAGGCCGCCCGAGGGGTTCTCGACCGCCTCGGCCGCGTAGCCGATGGTCGAGACCCCGCCGGTGGCGAGCGTGTTGATGATCTCGCTGGAGTCGACCACGCTCTCGCCCACCTCGTCGCCCCGCGAGACCTCGCCCGCCCCGAACAGCACCCCGAACCGCTCGACGATCTCCTCGTTGATGCGGTCGTAGCCCGAGCCGACGCTCTCGCCGGCCTCGCGCCAGGCGTCGTTGTCGAACACGAGGAGGTTGTCGACCTCGCGGACGAACGTCTGGAACGATCGCGCGGCGTTCAGCGTGTAGATGCCGCCCTCGTCGCGACCCGGCAGCACGCCCAGCCCGTAGACGGGTTCGGTGTAGATGCGCTTGAGGTACTTCGCGAGCACGGGCGCGCCGCCCGACCCGGTGCCGCCGCCCATCCCCGCGACGATGAGGAACGCGTCGACGTCGTGAATAGGGACGTTGTCGACAGCTCCCTGGATCTCGTCGATGTCCTCCTCGGCGATCTCCGCGCCGAGTTCGTTGTCCGCGCCCACGCCGTGGCCCTTCACGCGGGCCTGGCCGATGAGCACCTGGTTCTCCTCGGGCACGTGGTCGAGGCCGACGAGGTCGGCCTTCGCGGTGTTGACCGCCACCGCCGACCGCACGGCCTCGCCGCCGGTCCGGCGGTCGTACTCGATGAACTTGTCGACGATCTTGCCGCCGGCCTGGCCGAAGCCGATCATCGCGAGCTTCACGCCGACCACCCCCTCGCGCCGGTCAATCGGTGCCTGTCGTCGGCGTCGGCGGCACCTGTAACTCCGAAGTCGCCCCCGTACTGGTTGTGAGACATTCCGTAACCCCCTGCGGGGTGGACCACGGGGACGGTCATAAATCCTCAGTACGGTTTTATCTTCTGAGCGAGACGTCGCCGCGTCAGGGCGCGCGTAACGCTTCGAGAACCGGTCGACAGCCGAATTCCCCCGCTTCGGCCTCGAAGGAGGAGTACCGAGCCGTTTCCAGCCATCGGGAGGCACAACTTAGGCGGGCGCAGGGTGAGCCAAAGGAGTAGTTAGAAATTCATCAAGAACGTCGGTGGAGACGGAGCCATGAAGCGCACCCTCCTCGTCCTGCTCGTCGCCCTGGGAGCGAGCGGCGCGGTGTCGACCGCGTGGGTGGCCCCGGTCTCGTCCGGGTCGACGACCGGGTCGATGACACCCGACTCCCCAGTGGCGTCGGCACCGCAAGGGACGACGACCGCACAGGAGAACGCGACCGAGTACCCGCCGGGGCTGTCGGCCGAGGGGGTGACAGACCCGCTGGCTTTCGCGGACGCCCACCGGGCGACCCTCCGGAACACCTCGTACACAGTGACCGCGACCTACACGATGCAACGCCCCAACGGGACGGTAATCACCCACACCGTGACCGCGACCCGAGTCGCGCCCGGCGGGTCGTCGTACTACGCGGTCTTGTCGGCCTCGCGGTCGAACGAGTCCCGGACGCCGGGCCTCGCCGGCTACGACATCGCGGTGTGGGCCAACGAGACGGTGGCGGTGACGGCCCGGCAGGACGGCGACGGCGACCCGACCTACCGGCGAACGACGCGCGACCGCGCGCCGTTCCAAGTAGACCGCCAGTGGGAACTGCTGTACAGCGCAGTCGGCACGACCGACACCGCGGTCGTCCAGCGGTTCGAGCGCGGCGAGACGACGCTGTTCCAGGTGGCCTCGACCGGCCGGTCCGGGTCGCCGTCGGCCCACCACCACCGCTCGCGGTACGGGTTCGTGGCCGTGGTCGACGCCGACGGCGTCGTCCGCAGCTTCCAGCAGCGCTACCGCACCACGTTCCGCGACCGGCCCGCCGTCGTCTCCCGGACCGTGCAGGTGACCGCGGTCGGCAACACCACGGTCGAGCGGCCCGACTGGTACGGACAGGCGGTGGCTAACGCGACCGAAACGACGACGGCGTGACCGCCGACGGGGGCGCCGACCTACGCGGCCGCGGAGACGTGCTCGCCGACTAACTCGACGATGGCGTCGACGTCGTACTCGTCCTCGTCCTTGTCGAACACCTGGTCGCCGTCGACGCGCACCTTGAATACGCCGCTATCGCCGGTCACCAGCGCCACCGACTCGAGTCGCTCGCCGTACTCGGAGAGCAGCGCGTGCTGGACGTCCTGTGCTCGGTCGAGCATCCCGCAGGGGACGCAGAACTCGATTTCGACTCGCGTCATGGTCGTTCGCACGTAGGGTCCGAACGTCCTTAAAGGAATGTGAGAACCCAGAACGCGGCCGGTCCACGGCCGCGCGGCTACAGCGTCACGGCCAGCCGTTTCACGCCAGGTCGGAGTCGCCGTCGAGCCGGTACACGTCGACCTCGCCGCCGGTGTCGGTGTCGCGGTCGGCAGCGGCGTCGACGGCGTCCCGGGCCAGTTCCTCGGCGTCGTCGGGGCTGATGCTGTGTTCCCGGCCGTCGAGGACGCCGAGCGCCAGTTGGGCGCCCGACCCGAAGGCGACCGCGTCGTCGCCGATGACGCCGCCGTCGCTGTCGATTCCCCGAATGCGAGGTGCGTCGTCGCCGTCACGGGCCGCGACGACGGCCTCGACGCCCTCCTCGGCCGCGATGTCGCCGGCGACGCTGGCGAGCCGGTCGATGCCCATCGGGTCGCCGTGCTCGGTCTCGTAGGACCCCACCTCGGCGTCGAGCCGTCGCCGGAACTCGTCGACGTCGCCACCGGGACCGACAGCGGCCGCGCCGACCCCGTCGAGGTCGAAGACGTGGCGCTTGGAGTCGCTCGACACGGTGCCGCCCTCGGTGAGCCGTCGGTCGCCCGCGAGCACGGCGTCGCCGTCCACCTCGATGCCCACGATGGTTGCCATGTCGGGTGAAGGGCCGCCGCCGGGAAGTGCGTTGTTGCCGAGTGCGGGACGGTGGCGGATTCGGCGCCTTGTACCCCCAGAGTTCGTCGGGAATGCGTCGCAACCGCCCACACGACTTTGCCCGTTCGCACCCAATCCGGCGGCATGGAGTACGAGACGGTCGAGGGAGAGCGGATCCCGAAGATGGGGCTCGGGACGTGGCGGATGGAGGGAGCGACCTGCCGGCGCGCGGTGCGGACCGCGCTGGACCTGGGCTACCGCCACGTCGACACCGCGCAGGCGTACGGTAACGAGCGAGCGGTCGGCCGGGCGATCGCCGAGTCGTCGGTCGACCGCGGGGACGTGTTCCTGACCACGAAGGTCTGGCCCGGCAACACCGACCGGGAGTCCGTCAGGGACTCGGTGGCGTCGAGCCTGGTGAAACTCGACACCGAGTACGTCGACCTGCTGCTCATCCACTGGCCCCATCCGCTGGCGCCCGTCGGCGAGGTGATGGCCGGCCTGAACGACTGCCGGCGAGAGGGCTTCGCGCGCCACATCGGCGTGAGCAACTTCGGCGTCGACCGGCTCCGGACCGCCCGGGCCGCCTCGGAGGCGCCGGTTTTCACCGACCAGATCCAGTTCCACCCCTACCGGCCCCAGCGGGACCTCCGGGCCTACTGCCGGGCCCACGACGTGCTGTTGACCGCGTACAGCCCGCTGGCGCACGGCGGCATCCTCCGGGACGACGTCCTCCGGGAACTCGGCGCCGCGTACGGCAAGTCGCCGGCCCAGGTCGCGCTCCGGTGGGTCGTCCAGCAGGACGGCGTCGTCGCCATCCCGAAGTCCACGAGCGAGCGACACCTCCGGGAGAACCTCGCGGTGTTCGACTTCGAGCTGACGGACGCCGAGATGGCCCGGATCGAGCGCCCCTCGCGGCTCCGGACCGGCGCGTCGTACCTCCGGGGGCGGCTCGGCGTGTGAGGTCGGGACCGGTGCGCGGAACCGGTTCGCGTCGGTCTCCGGAGACGACGGGCGTTCTCCGTGGGGCTCCGTCCGGCGTGCCACGCCGTCCCGCGACTACTTTGAGCCACCTCCCGGCGTAGCTACCGGTACGACTGTAGCGCGAACTCGACTGGTAGTCGCATCGCTCGCACTCCTGCTCGGCCTGGGTGCGCTGGCGCTCTCGCTGCGCGGGGCCTACCGCGGGCCGAACCCCGGTGCGCCTGAGCCCGACGTCGTCGACGAATCCGACATCCGACCGGCCTGAGCGGACGCGGGGAACGCTGTCGCTGGGTTTCGGAACGTCACGGGAGGGCACCTGACGGCGCCGGGACGGCGTGCGGGACCGCCGCGCGCGGGTGGAGAATCGAACGACGGGGGAGATTCGCGTTCGTGCGGTCGCGGGACTACGCGGTGATCGACGACGTCTCGTCGAGGTGGCCCGTCTCCCACTCCCGGCGAGCCTCGATCTCGCGGCTGCCGCGGTCGGTCAGCGCGTAGTAGTTGGTGCGGCGGTCGCGCTGGCCCTTCTCGACCAGCCCCTTGTCGACGAGGGTGTCGAGGTTCGGGTAGAGCCGGCCGTGGTGGATCTCCTTCTCGTAGTACGTCTCGAGCTCCTCCTTGATGGCGAGGCCGTGCGGTTCGTCCTTTCCCGCGATGACGTACAGCAGGTCCCGCTGGAAACCAGTCAGGTCGTGCATGAGTTACGGATAGTCGATAGCTCGCGTATAATTATAAGTCTGGCGGCCAGTAAAATCATCATTCGATCGGAAACGCGTCTTTTGTGCGGAGATCGCGGCCGCCGGTCCGGGCGACCGGCGACTCGCCCGACGGGACCGCGTCCCCGGACCGGGAGGGGCTTCAGGCGCCGTATAACAATGGCCGTTCGGGCGGAACTGCCGGTCACCGACCGCCGGACCCCGCGCGGGTGCCGGCCGGCTGACACCACCATGAAGTATCTGTTCTTCGCCAACACGCCGGCGCAGGTCCACCAGTACAGGCGCGCAGTCGCGCAGTTGGCCGACCGCGGCCACGAGACGCTCGTCCTCGCCCGCGACTACGGCTGCACCGAGGCGCTGCTCGACTACTACGACACCCCGTACGAGCTGTACGGCCGGTGCGACACCGAGAAGTTCTCGCTGGTCCGCGAACTGCCGAGCCACGCGGTCAACATCGTCCGGCGGGCGCTGTCGTACGACCCCGACTGCGTGTTCGGCCGTGGCGCGTACGCCGCGCTCGCGGGTACCGTGACACGGGTCCCCGTCGTGCTGGTCGACGACTCGGGCAACACCGACCTCGACCACGCGATCTCGGTCCCGCTGGCCGACGCGGTGCTGACGCCCCACACCTTCGAGAAGGACCTCGGAGAGAAACATTACGAGTTCCGGGGGTTCAAAGAATGCGCCTATCTCCACCCGGAGGAGTGGGAGCCTCAGACCGACATCCGCGAGGAGCTGGACGTCGGGCCGGACGAGGAGTTCGCCGTCGTCCGGTTGAACGCGTTCGGCTCGCACCACGACGTCGGCCAGGCCGGCTTCACCCCCGAGAAGCGCCGGGAACTGGTCGACCGGCTCGCCGAGCGCGCCACCGTCTTCGTCTCCGACGAGGGCGGCGACATGAACTTGGACGAGGCGCCGGCCCGGCCGTTCGACCTCCACCCGGCGCTGCTCCACGACGCGCTCGCCGAAGCCTCACTGCTGGTGGCCGACACACAGACGATGGTGACCGAGGCCGCACTGCTGGGGACGCCGGCGATCCGCTCGAACTCCTTCGTCGGCGACGACGACATGGGCAACTTCGTCGACCTCGAACGGGCGGGACTCATCTACAACCTCCGGGAGTTCGACGCGGTGCTCGACGCCGCGACCGACATCCTGGCCGACGACGGCGCCGACGAGCGCTGGCGCAACCTCCGCGACGACTTCATCGAGGACAAGGTGAACCTGACCGAGGTGGTCGTCGACGTCGCCGAGACGGTCGGCGCGAGCGGCGGGGACTCGTCCGGCAGCATCGGCGGGGTCTCGGGCCTCTCGCCGCGCGGGGACGGCAGGGACCGGGCGGTCGCGCTGGGGACCGAGACAGTCCGGAGCGACGGCGGCCGAGGCGGCGAGGTCGAGAGTGAGACCCGAAACGGCGGAGGGAGACGGTGAACGTCCTCAATCTCGTCTCGAACGAGGACGCCCGGTTCTTCCAGCAGCAGACGAAGGTGCTGGAGCGCCGCGGGGTGAACTGCGCGACGATGAAGCCGCCCGGCGACCACGTGGCTCGCGAGGACGTGACCGAGCGGTCGGTCGGCGACTACCTCCGGTTCGTCCCGCAGGTCATCAACGAGTCGCTGGAGGGCTACGACGCGGTCCACGCCAACTACGGGCTGACCGCGCCCGCCGCGCTCGCGCAGGTCCGGCTCCCGGTGGTACTGTCGCTGTGGGGCACCGATCTGATGGGCGAGTACGGCTGGCTCTCCAAGCAGTGCGCCCGCTACTGCGACGCCGTCATCGTGATGTCCGAGGACATGGCCGACGAGCTCGACCAGCCGTGCCACGTAATCCCCCACGGCATCGACATGGACCGGTTCGCGCCCCGGCCGAAGTCGGAAGCCCGCGCGGATCTCGGCTGGGACGACGACAAGCGCCACGTCCTGTTCCCGTACCCGCCCTCGCAGGACGTGAAGGACCACCCGCGCGCCCGGCACGTCGTCGACCGGGCGAGCGACCGGGTCGACGCCGACGTGGAGCTCCAGGTCGTCTACGGCGTCCCCCACGCCGAGGTGGCGACCTACATGAACGCGGCCGACGCGCTGGTGCTCACCTCGAAGCGCGAGGGGTCGCCCAACTCGGTCAAGGAGGCGCTCTCCTGTAACCTCCCGATCGTCTCGACCGACGTGGGCGACGTGGCCGACCGCCTCGACGGCGTCTCGCCCTCATGCGTCTCGGACGACGACGACGAGCTCGTCGCCGGCCTCGCCGACGTGCTCGAAGACCCCCGGCCCTGCGACGGCCGGGAGGCGGTCCGGGACATCGGGCTCGACCGGATGGCCGAGCGCATCGAGGGAGTCTACGACTCGGTGGTCTGACGCGGCCTGAACCTGGGGTGGAACCACCTACGCTTCTTTTCGCGGTCTCGCGGCGTGCGTAAGCGACGCCATCTCCGGCGGGTAAACACTCACTTTACCGACGTCTAGGTTCAGGGTACCGCTTCGTAACGCCGCCAATCGCCGTACGAACGACTTATACCGGGGCAAACGACCGCTATTCCGATTTAGGCGCTGGAGAACAAAGTGGCGAGAAACGGATGGATACGCCGAAGGAACCATGAGCTTACAGGTCGCCGAGGGCGGGCGAACCGCCCAGTCCGTCGCGGAGTCGCTCGGCAGCGCTCACGTCGTCGCCGGCATCCCCGCCTACAACGAGGAGAGCGCCATCGGCAGCACCGTCCTCGGCGTCAAGCGGTGGGCCGACGAGGTGGTGGTCGTCGACGACGGGAGCACCGACCGGACTCCCGCGCTGCTGGCCGAGGCCGACGTGACCGTCCTTCGCCACGATACCAACCGGGGGAAGGGAGCCGCCGTGCGCACCCTCTTCGCCCACGCGCGCCGCACCGAGTGCGACGCGCTGGTCATGCTCGACGCCGACGGCCAGCACGACCCGGCCGACGTCCCCGCGCTGGCCGAGCCGGTGGTCGAGGGCGACGCCGACATGGTCATCGGCAGCCGGTACCTCTCGGGCGACGCCCTCGACGAGACGCCCATCTACCGCCGGTTCGGTCAGCTGGTCCTCGACTACTGCACCTCCCGGGTGACCGGCTCGGACCTCACGGACACCCAGAGCGGCTACCGGGCGTTCTCGCCCGAGTGCCTCGAACGCCTCTCGATCACCACCGACGGGATGGGCGTCGAGAGCGAGATGATCGACTCCGCGACCACCGAGGAACTGACCATCACCGAGCGGGCCATCGACGCCCGGTACGACGACCTCGAAGGCCAGACCCACAACCCCGTCAAGCACGGGCTGGCGGTCATGCTCTTCCTGGTCCGACTCCTGAAGCGCCGCCGACCGACCCCCTCGCGCTCGCGCAATCAATAGAACTATGTCCACGATACAACTCCCCACGGACCTCGACGACCGCTACGAACTGCTCGCCGACCGACTCGACGGCTTCGACGACGCCGCCGACCTCGCCGCGTACGTGCTCGAATCGACCGCGGCCGAGATCGAGCGCGGCGACGCGGCCGACGCCGGCGCCGACAGCGCCGACGACGACGTGGTCGAGGACCGGCTCGAACAGCTGGGGTACCTCGAGAAGTGACGATGAGCGACGGCTCAGTCTACGTGTTAGGGCTGGACGGCGTCCCGCCCGAACTGGTCGACAGGGGCATCGACGCCGGCCGGCTCCCGACCTTCGAGCGGATGCGCGCCGAGGGCACCGACGGCACCACGCGCTCGACGGTGCCGCCGCTCTCGATGATCGCGTGGAGCTCGTTCGCCACCGGGCGCAACCCCGGCAACCACGGCGTCTACAACTTCATGCTCAAGGAGGAGGGCGGCTACGCCACCGACTTCGTCAACGCCGAGACGCTCCGCGACCAGTCGGTGCCGGTCTGGGAGTACCTCGACGCCGAGGGCCGGCGGTCGGGCGTGATGAACGTCATGCCGGGCTACCCGCCCTCCCGGACCGACGGCTTCCACATCTCGGACAACATCACGACGCCGCCCTCCGGGTCGTTCGCCTTTCCCGACGAGCTCCAACAGGACATCGAGGAGCGCGTCGGCGAGTACGACGTCGACCCCTACGAGGGGTACGACGACGGCAGCGACGAGGGCAACCTCCACGACCTGCTGACGAACTTCTTCGACATCGAGCGCAACCGCATCGAGGTCGCCAAGTTGCTGGTCGAGGAGTACCCCTGCGACTTCTACTCGCTGGTGTTCTCCGGCCCGGACAACATCCTCCACGTGCTCGGCCACGTCCTCGACGAGACCCACCCGAAGCACGACCCCGAGGTGGCGGCCCGGTACGAGGACAAACCCCTCCAGCTGCTCGAACTGTACGACGAGTTCCTCGGGTGGGTGATGGAGCGGATGGACGACGAGGACACCATGCTGTTGCTGTCGGACCACGGCCACGGCCCGGTGTACCAGACAATCAACCTCAACTCCTGGCTCTACGACGCGGGATACCTCGACCTGAAGTCCCGGCCGTGGACCCGGCTCAAGCAGTTCGGCTACAACCACGTCTACGACGCGGTCGAGACGGTGATGAGCGAGCTCAACCTGTTCTCGAAGCTCAAGATGGGCGTCGCCCGGACCAGCGGGGGCGGGTCGGGCCCGGACCTCGCGGAACTGCTCACCATCTCGCGGAAGGACATCGACTGGAGCGACACCGCGGCGTTCACGGTCGCCAGCGGGGGCCAGGTCTACCTCAACACCGACGACCACGACGAGGGCGCGATTCCGCCCCATAAGTACGACGAGGTCCGCGAGCGACTCCGCGAGGAACTGCTCGCCATCGAGCACCCCGAGCGCGGCGACCGCGTCATCGACTCGGTGCTGTACGGCGAGGACGTCTACGGCGACGAGTACGCCGACACGCGGCCGGACCTGGTCTGCATGCCCGCGCCGGGCTACCAGATACAGTATCCCCAGACGATGAAGACCAAGCGCATCTTCGCAGACCCGCCCAAGACCGGGTCGCACACCTCGATGAACGAGATGCACGGGGTCTTCTACGCCTGGGGCGGCCCGGTCGAGAGCGAGACCGGGGTCACGGTCGACCTGGTCGACTTCGCCCCCACGGCGTGCTCGCTGCTCGACGTGCCGGTGCCCGAGGAGATGGACGGCGAGGTCCGCGACGACGTGGTCGACGTCGGCGCCGAGCGCGCGCGGTACGACGGGAAGGTCGAGGCGAAGCGGGCGGTGCGGGACGTGGCCGGGGAGTTGGCCGGCGACTAGTCCAACTCCACCGCGACCCGCTCCCCGCTCCGGGCCGACTCGTAGGCCGCCTCGGTGAGCGCGGTCACCGCCAGCGCGTCCCGGGCGGTGGCCGGGGGCTCCTCGCCGGTCTCGATGCAGTCGACGAACGCCTCGGCCTTGTCGCGCTGCTTGCTCCGGTCGATGTACGGGACGACCGTCGTGCTGTCCTCGTCGATGCGCTCTAACTCGCGCTCCTCCCACTGGCGACCTTCGAGGTAGACCGCGCCCTCGTCGTCCCAGACGTGGATATGCTCGCGGACGCAGGGAGCGTCGCTGTGGACCGAGATGGTGCCGTGGGCGCCGTTGGCGAACTCGACCGTGAGGATGGCGCGCTGGTCGACCCGGCCCTCGTCGTCGGCGAACACCATCTCGGCGCTGACCTGCTCCGGCACGAGACCGGTGGTCCACAGCACTCCGTCGATGAGGTGGCTCCCGGTGTCGTAGAGGTTGCCCCCGCCCGAGAGGTCGGGGTCGGTCCGCCACGTGTCCTCGAACCGCGAGATCCAGTCCTGGGTTATCTCGGCGCTCAGGTAGTCCGGTTCGGGGTTCGGTCCGTCGCCCTCCTCGCCCTGCCAGCGCTCGCGGGCGGTCTGGAACGCCGGGTTGAGGTGTCGCTGGTAGCCCACCATCAGCACCCTGTCGCTCGACTCGGCGCGCTCGGCGAGGTCGCGAGCCTCCTCGAGGTCGGTGGTGAGGGGCTTGTCGCAGAAGACGTGGAGGTCGCGGTCGAGCGCCGCGGTCACCATCTCGTGGTGGAGGGTGTGGGGCGTCCCGACGAGCACGGCGTCGAGTCCCTCCGCGTCGAGCATCTCGCGGTAGTCCTCGTACTGCGAGCCGTCGCCGACGTAGAGGGTCTCGCCGGCGGTCCGGCGGGTCTCCTCGCTGACGTCCGCCAGCGCGGTCACCGTCGAGCGCGGGTCCTGGTTGAACAGCCGTCCGACCGTCGTTCCGATGTAGCCGCCGCCGATGACGCCGACTCTGAGTTTCTCGGCCTGAGACATCCGTGTTCGTCCCCACCACGAGGCGCGCCTTGATTAGTCTGGCCGCGAGCGGAGTTCGGGACGCTCCCGGGTGGCGAGCGACGAACCGGCGACAGCCGTCCCGGCTACGAGAGGTGGGCGGTGACGTCGGTCGAGGAGACCATCCCGACGTAGTCGTCGTCGACGACCGGGAGGTGCTTGATGCCGTAGGTGGTCATCATCGCGGCGACCTCCTCCATGTAGAGGTCGGGCGTGGCGGTCTCGACGTCGGACGTCATCACGTCGGACACCGTCAGTTCGGAGGTGTCACGGCCGTCGGCGACGGCGTCGAGCACGTCCGTGCTGCTGACGATCGCGCGCGGCGTGGTCGGAACGACGAGCGCGCTGATGTCCTTCTCCCGCATCCGCTTGGCGGCCTCCTCGACCGTCGCGTCCTTCGAAATCGTCTCCAGCGGGGTCGACATCACGTCCTCGACGGTCGGCCTGTCGGTAGAACTCATACCACTATCAACGGATGCCGAGGATATGGGACTTTCCCCGCGCGGTCGGACGACCTGTCAGTTCGTCACGACGAGCTTGCCGACGCTCTCGCGGTCCCGCATCGCCGCGAACGCCTCGCCGGTCTCGTCGAGCGAGTACGTCTCTTCGATTTCGGGGGTCAGCTCCCCTGAGGCGACCAGGTCGACCAGCGTCTCGAGGTCGGCCTGCGTCCCCATCGTGCTGCCCTCGACCCGTTTGTGCCCCAGGAACAGGTCGGGGATGTCTATCTCCGATCGACCGCCCGCGGTCCGACCGCAGACGACCATCCGCCCGCCCCGGCGGAGCACGTCGAGACCGAGTTCCGTGTAGGGGCCGCCGAGGTGATTCAGGACCGCGTCGGGCGTTCCGACGTCCCGCACCGCGGGGCGGAGCTCGTCGGGCTCGGTGCCCCGAATCGGATGATCGAGACCAAGCGCCTCGACCTGGTCGAGCTTGTCGGCCGACGAGGAGGTCCCCACGGTCTCGGCGCCGAACACGTCGGCGAGCTGGACGCCCGCGACGCCGACGCCCCCGGTCGCGCCCGGGACGAAGACGAGGTCGCCGGGGCCGACCTCCGCCCGCCGGAGCATGTGGAACGCCGTCATGTAGGCGGTCGGGAGGGCCGCGGCGGTCGTCGCGTCGACCGACTCGGGGAGCGCGACGAGCCGGTCGGCCTCGACGCGAGCGGCCTCCGCGAGCCCGCCGTGGTAGAGCGAGAAGTTCTCGCAGCGGTTCTCCGGCCCCTCGCGGCAGAACCGACAGGTGCCGCAGGTCTCGTTCGGACACAGGACGACCCTGTCGCCGGGGTCGACCGCGGTCACGTCCTCGCCCACGGCCCGGACCTCACCCGCCGCGTCGAGGCCGCTGACGAAGGGCAGGTCGTCGGCGTCGACCATCGCGGAGTCGCCCTCGAGGATCCAGAGGTCGTGGCGGTTGATGGCGCACGCCTCGACGTCGACGACCGCCTCGCCGGGGCCGGGCTGCGGCGTCGGTTGTTCGACGAGC
Source organism: Halorussus rarus (assembly GCF_003369835.1). Lineage (NCBI taxonomy): Archaea > Methanobacteriati > Methanobacteriota > Halobacteria > Halobacteriales > Haladaptataceae > Halorussus > Halorussus rarus. The sequence goes on from NZ_QPMJ01000004.1 coordinate 314,687, forward strand.
GATACCCCGTCCGGGCCGGTCAGCTCGGTGAAGGCTGCGGCGCGCATGGAATCGAGGTTCGACCGCGAGCGCAATAGTGGTGCTGACTACTCGGCATCGCCATCGGCGCCGGACTGGCGAGTCAGTAGGGGCGCGCCGATCCGGCGGCGGTCAGACCAGTCGCTCGCCCAGAAGCGGTGCCGCGACGGCGCCCCCGACGGCGACGGCGGTGCCGACGAACGTGATCAGGTGCGAGGCGGTGAGCGCGTAGACGGCGCCGAAGAGCGCGCCCGAGACGACGAGCGCGACGAACCCGGCGACCACTTCTCGCCTGTTCGTCGGGTGTGCCGGCGTCGAGTCGGCGACGCCCCGCCACACGAGCCAGCCGCCGGTCGCGCCGCCGACGGCCGCCACGCTGTCGAAGGTGACGCCGACGAGCAGGCCCGCCACCCCGACCGCGACCGCGACGTGGAGCACCCGTACGGGGTCGGTCCCGCGGTCGGCCAGCAGGTAGAGCGCGCCGAGCACGACTGCGCCGAGCGCGGCGCCAACGACGACGTCCACGAGGTAGTGAACGCCGAGCACGAGCCGCGAGAGCGAGACGAGCGCGACGATGGCCGCGGCGGCGCCGAACCGCTTCCAGGCAGTCCAGTGTTCGACGACGAGCGCGAGCCCGCCCCAGAACATCGTCGTTCCGAGCGCGTGACCGCTCGGGAAGCCCGGACCGTCGGCGGTCGCGGTGCTCTCGAGCAGCAGGGAGAGGCCCGTCGGGAGCCACGCGATTGCGGGCGGTTCGCCGGCCCCCGGCGGACGCGGCAGCAGGAAGATGTGCTTGAGCACCCCGATGAGAGCGACGTAGGTGAGCACCAGCCCGACCACGAACAGCCCCCGCCGGCGGTCGATTCCCCAGCGGGGGAACTCGTCGCCCGCCACGTAGAGCCCGCCGCCGAGCAGGAAGATGAACCAGACGTCGCCCAGTTGGGTGGTCAGCGCGAACAGCAGGATGACCGGCCACTCCGCGTACCCGTGCAGCGCGTCGGTGACGCCGACGCCGCGTCCGCTTCCGAACACACCGGGAGAACGGGTTTCGGCGGTGTCCCTGTTACGGCCGCGACCGGGCAGGGCTTTCGAAACTGCGGCCGCGACTCCGTCTCCGGTCGGTCCTCCGGTCGACCCAACCGCTTTGTGTCGCGCCGTAGAACCACAGTCGACAGATGAGCGACCGATTTCTCGTGGTCGGGGGCGACGCGGCGGGGATGAGCGCGGCGGGGAAGGCCAAGCGCGACGACCCCGACCGGGAGGTCGTGGTGTTCGAGCGCGGCGACTGGGTGTCCTACGGCGCCTGCGGCATCCTCTACTACGTCAAGGGCGAGATCGCCGACGTCGAGGACCTCCAGGTGGTCGAACCCCGGAAGTTCGTCGAGGAACGGGGCATCGACCTCCGCAGACACGAGGAGGTCGTCGACGTGGACCCCGACGCCCGGACCGTCACGGTCGAGCGCGGCGCGGAGCGCTACGAGGCGTCGTACGACGACCTGCTGCTCGCGACCGGCGGCCGGGCCGCGCTCCCCGACGCGCCCGGCACCGACCTCGACGGCGTGTTCGCGGTCCGGAACCTCGAAGCCGGCCGAGCGCTCCGGAGCTACGTCCTCCACGAGGGGGACGCCGATACCCCCGCGAATCCGACCGAGGGGTCCGGCTACGGCGAGAAACTGCGCTCGCACCTGCGCGAGACCGACGCCGAGGTCGTCGCGGTCGTCGGCGCGAACAAGATCGGCGTCGAGATGGCCGAGGCGTTCTCCTCGCAGGGGTTCGAGGTCCACTTGGTCGAGCAAGGGCCCCGGGTGCTGCCGGCGTTCGGGCCGGACGTTGCCGAGACGGTGACCGACCACCTGCGCGAGCAGGGCGTTCAGCTCCACCTCGACGCGTCCGTGGAGCGACTGGCGGGGGAGGGCGGTCGGGTCGAGGCGGTCGAGACCGGCGACGAGCGCATCGAGGTGGCCGCCGTGCTCTGCGACGTGGGCGTGGAGCCCAACGCCGACCTCGCGGCGTCCGCGGGCGTCGAGCTGGGCGAGACCGGCGCGATACGGACCGACGAGTACGGCCGGACCGGCGACGACCGGATATACGCCGCGGGCGACTGCGCAGAGAAGCGCCACCTGCTCACCGGCGAGCGGGTGCGCTGGCCGTACGCGCTCGCGGCCAACCGCGCCGGTCGCGCGGTCGGGCGCACGGTCGCGGGCAGACCCACGCCCACGGGCGGCATCGTCGGGACGGGCGTGATGAAGGCGTTCGACCTCGAAGTGGCGCGGACCGGGCTCGACGACGAGCAGGCTCGCGACGCCGGGTTCGAGCCGGTGTCGACGACCATCACGACCATCACGCGGGCCCACTACTACCCCGGCTGGTCGCGCATCGTCGTCCACGCCACCGCTGACGCCGGTTCGGGTCGGCTGCTCGGCGCGAGCATGGTCGGCGCGGAGGGCGCGGCCCACCGCATCAACTCTGCCGCGACGGCGCTCCACGCCGGCCTGACGGTCGAGGAGGTCGGCCGCCTCGACTTCGGGTACGCGCCGCCGTTCGGCCCGGTCTGGGACCCGGTGCTGCTGGCGGCGAAGGCGCTGGGCGACGAGATGGAGTGACCGGAGAATCACACCGACCGCCGGACCGCGGCTACCCACGAGCCTAACTGTCCGTGCGCCGTACGTCTCCCATGACCTATCAGACCACGCTGGGCTGGTCGCTCGTCACGTCCGGCATCGTCACGCTCCTGCTGAAGGTCCTCCCGTGGGACTCCATGTGGTGGGGAATCCTGTTCCTCGTGGTGGGCATCGCGATGCTGTACGTCCGGCAGTGAGCGACGGGGGCAGAACCGCTCCCGGTGAACGAGGGCGCTACTCGACGTGGACCCGGGTGACGTGGCCGCCGCAGCCGCACTGCTCGACGTACTCCCACGAGACGTCGTCGCCGAACGCCTCCCGGAGCGCGTCGTAGAGGTACGTCTCCGGGTGGCCGTGGTCGCCGTGGGTGACGAGGTTGACGTGGTTGCCGGCGGTCGTGTGCTCGACCGCGGTCCCGGCCTGCCGGACCACGAGGTCTCGACTCTCGGCGTGGTGGGGTTGCTCCAGGTTCGCCGACCAGGAGTTGTCGTGGACGCGGTCGGTGATGGGCTCGACGTCGCTGTCCAGGTCCGCGTCGTGCTCGCGGTCGTCGCTTGTGGTCTCCATGTTCGAAAGGAGGCCGGACTCCCGAGAAGGGGTTGTCCCGAACGTGTTCGGGTCGGACGTCCGGGTCGCCCGAGTGCCGCCCGCCATCAGTCCAGCAGGCCGACCAGGTCCGACACGTCGCGCTCGTCCAGCGAGCGCACCGCCCCGATTATCTCGTCGCGGCGGTTCGCGTCGTAGCGCGTCCCGGCGGTCTCGTGGAACTTGCGCTCGATCTCGTCCCAGGACATCGGGTCGTTCGGGTGGCCCTCGAACTGGTCCTTCTCGACCAGGTAGGTCGTCCCGTCGGCCGTCTCGACCGCGACGACCGCGGGCATCTCGCCCTCCTCGAACCTGGCCGTGAGCTCGTCGTCCTCCGAGACCTCCACCTTCCGGAGGAGCTCCTGGACGTCGTCGCCCCGGATGCGCTCGGGGGCGTACTGGGCGTTGGTGAGTTCGCGGTCGACCAGCGCGGCCGCCAGCATGTACGGCAGCGAGTGGTCGGCCTGGGCCTTGGTCTCGACCTCGTAGCGGCTCCCCTCGCCGCCGCCGATGATGAGCTTCGCGCCCGCGAAGGTGTCGAGCCGGATCTTCTCGATCTCGTCGGGGTCGATGGCCTCGCGCTCGGCGATTTCGATGATGCCCTCGACCGCCGACTGGGCGTAGGTCTCGGCGACGTACTTCTTGGTCATCACGTCGTGGACCCGCTCGGCCGGCGTGAACTCGGCCCGGAACTCGCCCGAGACGGTCTGCTTCCACCCCTTCCGGCCCTCGAAGAGGTTCGTCGGCCCCGCCATCCCGTTCTTGGCGAGGAACGCCGAGTACACCGCGTTCCGGGCGGCGTTGGCCGACGCGACGCCCTTCCACTCGGAGATCCCCTCGGTCCGGGTCACCCGGAGCGCGTTGTGCGCGGTGCCCGCGATACCGATGGCCGACCGGAGCTGTTCGCGGTCGAGTTCCAGCATCTTCCCGGCGCCGGTAGCAGCGGAAATCACGGTGTGGGTCACGTGGTCCCAGCCGCGGTCCCGGACCGGCGCGTTCCACGCCAGCGCGGCCTGGACCTCGTAGGCGACGCCGATCGCCGCGAGCAGGTCGGCACCCGAGGCGTCCCGGTACTCGCCGCACGCCACAATCGCGGCGATGTTGTCGCTCGGGTGGGGCGTCTCGCCCGGCGCGAGGAACGAGTCCATGTAGTCGAGGTAGCGCACGAGGGCAGTGTTGTACATCGTCGCGTCGGGCGGCGACGCGGTCGCGGCGGCCGGGGCGGGTTCGGAGTCTTGCGAACTGCCGCCGCCCCACAGCGAGCACCCCTCGCCGCCGAACTCCGCGACGGTGTCGCCCACGACGCCGACCGGTTCCTCGTCCATCGCGGCGACCGCGATGCCGACCGAGTCGAGCACGCGCTTTTGGAGTTCGTCGACCGTCTCCTCGCGCAGGTCCTCGTACTCGAGGCCGAGCGCGAAGTCGGCGATGTCGGCGGTCGTCGTCATGGCGCGGGTTGGGACCCCGCAGGCCAAAAAACGGGCCGTGCGTTCAGCCGGAAACGCGAGTCGTCCCGGCGGTAAGGCCGGATTACGAGCGCAGAGAAGTGACTTCTCGAGCCGCGGAGCGGCCGTCTCCGGCCGCATGCCCGCATACTGTCCTCAGACAGCGGGCGGTCGAGCCCCGGGGTCAGCGCCGCCGGGTCGCGAGCGCGCCGCCCGCGAGCAGGACGGCCAGACCCAGCAGTGCGGCCACGGGCCCGAAGCCGGGCGCGGGCGCGTTGGCCTCGACCGTCGTGGTCGTCTCCTCGGCCGCAGCGTCATCGGCGGCCGCGGTCGTCTCCGCACCCATCTCGGTCGCGGTCTCCTCGGCCGCGGCGCCGTCAGCCGCGGTGGTCTCCGCCCCGCCGTCGGCGGCCGTCGTCTCCTCCTCGTCGCCGGCTGCGGGGGTCTCCTCGGCCGCGGTGGTCTGCTGGGCCGCCGCAGTCGTGGTCTGTTCAGCCGCCGCGGCGCCGGCGCCCTCGCCGACCACCTGACCGGTCGCGTTGACGTCGAGTTCGGTGATGGACGCCGTGAAGTTCGTGTCGGCGGGCACGTCCGAGAAGTCGAACGTCGCCTCCCACGTCCCGTCCTCGGAGACAGTCGCGGTCTGGCGCTTGAGGAACGGGTTGTCGTCGACGTTCGCGGCCTCGACGGTCAGCTCCGAGCCGGGCGCGAGGGTGCTGTTACCGGAGATGGTCGCGTCGCTCGACGGCGGGACCTCGACCGGTTGGTCGAACGAGGCGTCCCGCGGAACCACGGTGAAGTTGGTCTCCAGCGACGTCTCGTTGCCGGGTTCGACGTAGGGGTTGGCCGCCGTGAGGTTGAACGTCGCGTGGTAGGTCGCGTTCGCTTCGAGCGCGTTCGAGTCGACGACGAAGAAGAACCGGTCGCCCGACTCGTCGACGAACAGCCGGCCCTGCTGGAGCGGCACCTGTTCGTCGGGCACGTTGATCTCGCCGAGCCGGGTCACGTTCATCGAGACCCCGGTCTCGTTGTTGTCGAGGTCCGAGATGTTCTGGACGTAACCGTACAGGCCCGAGGCCTGGACCTCCACGACCGCCCAGTCCTGGTAGGCGACGTCCTGGTCCTGCGTGGCGACCTCGGCCAGGCCGGAGACGCTGTCGACGTCGGCGGCGTCGGGCGCGGTCCACACCTGGATGCCGCCGGTCGAGCGCTCGCTCAGCGCGATGGACCCGACGGCGGTCCGGGTCTGGCCCACCGACACCTGGATCGGGTAGGTCGCGGCGTCGAGCCGGCCGGGCGTCGGGTCGGTCAGCAGCTCGAAGTCGGTGTAGTTGTCCTCGCCGACGACCGAGATGCCCGGCGAGTCGGGCGAGATGCCGGCCAGGTAACTGTTGAACCGAACGGTCGCGACGCCGTCGCCGTCGACGTCGGCGACGGTGAACCGCGACTCGTAGCCGACGTCCTGCGAACCGAGGGTGACCGTGGCCTGCTCGGCGCCGTCGAAGGTGACGTTGAACTCGACCACGTCGCCGCGCTGTTCGGTGAAGGTCCCGTTCGAGAGCGACGCCGTGCCCTCGACCGGCTCGACCACGGTGACGGTGGCGGTGTCCTGCGTGTTACCGCCGGCCGCGACCACCGTGACGTTGTAGGTGCCCGGCTCGACGTCGGTGAAGCTGGCGTCGAAGAGCCCGTCGTCGCTCGCGGTCCGGGTGGAGACCGCGCGGTCGTTCTGGACCTCGACGTCGGGGAAGATCTCGGCCAGTTCGGACGCGCTCAGCTGGTCGGACTGGAGCGAGAAGTTGTAGTCCGCCCGGTTCGATTGGAGCCGGAGGTCGGTCTGCGAGTTCTCGCTGTCGTCGTTGACCACGGTCTCGTCGGCGAAGGTGGCGTTGAGCGTCTGCTGGGCCACCTCGAAGCTGGCCTCGCTCACGCTACCGACGCCCTGGACCGAACCGTCCTGGACGACCACGGGCCGGCCGTTCGCGTCGACGATGACGTACTCGCCCGGCGGCCCGGTCGAGAACGTCGCCGACCCGGTGGCGTCGAGCAGCACCTGGGTGGCGAGCGGGCCGATCTCGCCGTCCTGCACGCGGCGGATCTCCCAGACCTCGCTCGCGTTGGTCTCGTTGGCCGAGAACTGGAGGAACTGCCCCTGCCAGAACGTCTCGCCGGAGTCGACGGCCACCTCGTCGAGGCCGTCGTCCTGGGCCCGATAGTTAGACATCGCTGCGCCGGTCACGCCCGCCGCCGTCGCGCTGACGACGAGCAGTGCTGTCAGAAGTACACTCGTACGTGTTCGTGTCATGGATTTCCCCACCCCCGCACGGTCGTCTCCCCCCGAATCGTGCGGGTCTCGTGGGGACTTCGGCGAAATCCGATAAGTATCTTGTGACGGTACGGTGGGCTTGCCCGCGAACAAAGAGTGCCTAGCCCCGCGAACGGGGCGCAATCTGCCGGGTCGGACGGACGGCACGGCGTTCACATCAGCCAGCGAGAACGTCCGGAGTCGACGGAACGAACAGCGGACTCGGGAACGGCGAGGATGGGAGGACCGCCGACCCGCTGCGCCCGAAGCTACAACCCCCTGGGCGACGTAGCGCGCACGTCATGGACCGCACCAATCCCGCGACCGGCGAGGCGCTCGAACCGGTGCCGGACGACTCCGAGGAGGACGTCGACGCGGCGCTCGACGCAGCAGTCGAGACCTTCGACGAATGGAAGGACGTGCCCATCCGGAAGCGCCAGCAGTTGCTGGCCAACGCCGGCGACGTGCTCCGGGAGAACGCCGACGAGTACGCCGAACTGATGACCCGGGAGATGGGCAAGCCCCTGTCGTCGGCCCGCTCGGAGGTCGAGAAGTGCGCGTGGGTCTGCGACTACTACGCCGAGAACGCGGCAGAGCACCTCCAGGACGAGCGCCGGCCGGGCCCGGCCCACGCCGAGACGTACGTCTCCTACGAGCCGCTGGGCCCCATCCTGGCGGTCATGCCGTGGAACTTCCCGTTCTGGCAGGTGTTCCGGTTCGCGGCGCCCCACCTCACCGCGGGCAACGTCGGGCTGCTCAAGCACGCCTCGAACGTGCCGGGCTGCGCCGAGGCCATACAGGACGTCTTCAAGGAGGCGGGCTACCCCGAGGACGTCTTCCAGTCGCTCATCATCCACTCCGACCGGGCCGAGCAGGTCGTCGAGGACGACCGGCTCCAGGCGGTCACGCTGACCGGGAGCGCCCGGGCGGGTCGGTCGGTGGCCGAGACCGCCGGTCAGAACCTCAAGAAGTCGGTGCTCGAACTCGGCGGCTCGGACCCGTTCGTGGTGCTCGACGACGCCGACCTCGACGCGGCCGCCCGGGTCGGCGCTCGGGCCCGGACGCTCAACGCCGGCCAGTCGTGCATCGCGGCCAAGCGTTTCGTCGTCCACGCCGACGTGTACGACGAGTTCGTCGAGCAGTTCGTCGCGGAGATGGACGACCTGACCGTGGGCGACCCGACCGACGACGACACCGACCTCGGGCCGCAGGCCCGCGAGGACCTGCTGGAGACCCTCCACGACCAGGTCAGCCAGACCGTCGACGAGGGGGCGACCCTCGAACTCGGCGGGGAACCGCTCGACCGAGACGGGTTCTACTACCCGCCGACCGTGCTGACCGACGTGCCCAGGGACTCGGTGGCCGCCTGCGAGGAGGTGTTCGGCCCGGCCGCCGCCGTCTTCGAGGTCGAGGACGAGGCGGAGGCCGTCGAGGTCGCCAACGACACCCACCTCGGGCTCGGCGCGTCGGTCTGGACCACCGACCTCGACCGGGGCGAGCGGGTCGCCCACCGCATCGACGCGGGGATGACCTTCGTCAACCAGCTCGTGAAGTCCGACCCGCGGGTCCCGTTCGGCGGCGTCAAGGACTCAGGATACGGCCGCGAGCTGGCCGAGCACGGCATCGAGGAGTTCGTGAACAAGAAAACGATGTGGGTCCAGGAGGCCGACGCGAGCGAGGAGAACGTCGACGTCACGATAGAGTAGGCCCGCTGCGAGGCTCGGGGCGAACCTACTTCGAGTCCCGCCGGCGCTTGCGCATCTCGGCGACCGGGAGGCCGAGCAGGCCGACTACCAGCGCGCCGCCCAGCCCGACCGTCAGGGTGTCCTCGAGGTCCGACCCGCCGGAGCCGCCACCGCCGAGCGACCCGGCCGTCGGCTCGTCGGACGCGGCCTCGTCGCCGACCACGACCGCGCCCTTCATCCCCATCGCCTTGTGCGGGGTGCAGGCGTACTTCCTGATGCCGGCCTCGTCGAACGTCTGCTCGAAGGTGTGGCCCGCGCTGCCCGACGACTCGCTCTCGAACGAACCGTCCTCCGCGACCACGTTGTGGCTGCCGCCCTTCCCGGTCCACTTCCAGACGACCGTCGTGCCCGGGTCGACCCGGACCGCCGCCGGTCCGAACGCGAAGTTGCCGTTGTTTCCCTTCGCGCCGACCGTGATCGTCACTTCGGACCGGCCGGTCCCGTCGACGACGCCCTCGTAGTTCGAGACGTCGTCGAACCAGGAACCGAAGCCGCTCGCGACGTCCCCGCTGCCCGAGTCGCCGGAGCCCGAGGACGCGGACTCCCCGGACGACGACCCGGAGGAGGTGGGCGCGGCGGCGGCCGCTTCGGTTCCGACCACGACCGCGCCCTTCATCCCCATCGCCTTGTGGGGAGTGCAGGCGTACTTGACGACGCCCTTCTCCGAGAATTTCTGCTCGAAGGTGTGATCCGTGCTCCCGGTCATCTGGCTCTCGAACGAGCCGTCCTCGGCGACCACGTTGTGACTGCCGCCCTTCCCGGTCCACTTCCAGACGACCGTCGTCCCGGGGTCGACGCGGACCGCCGCCGGCCCGAACGCGAAGTTGCCGTTGTTGCCGGCCGCGCCCACCTCGACGGTGACCTCGGACTCGCCGGTCTCGTCGACCACCCCGTCGTAGTTCGAGACGCCCTCGAACCACCCGCCGAAGGCCGACTGGGCCGCCGCGGGGGTGGCGGCCCCGGCGCCGACCGCAGCCGCGCCGGCCACGCCCGCCGCGCCCTTCAGGAACGTTCGTCGGTCCAGTGCGCCGCCGGAGCGCGAGGTATCGGAGTTCATCGGTACCTGGAGGTTCCGGCCAGTGGGCGTTATAAACCCCCTCCGGTTCCCGTCTCGCGGTAATCCGCGCGAACATGTTCGGCCCCTACTCCAAGACCGTCACGGAGCGGAACTCGAAGCGCGCGCCGCCCGCCTCGCTCTCGGTGAGCCGGCAGTCCCAGTCGTAGATCTCCGCGAGCTGGGAGATGAACGTCAGGCCGAGCCCGATTCCGGCGGCGTTCGTGGTGTAGCCCGCCTCGAACACGCGGTCGCGCTCGGCCTCCGGGATGCCGGGGCCGTCGTCCTCGACGTAGAATCCCGAGGGCAGGTCGCCGACCCGGACGGTCAGGGGGTCGTTCTCCTCCTGACTCGGGGAGTCCGAACCAGTCGAGCTATGCTCGACGGCGTCCTCGTGAGCCTGCGAACGAGGGCTCGTGGAACCATGTTCCACGGCGTCCTCAGAAATCTTCGATTTCTGATGGGCTGCATCAGACTCCGTCTGATGAACGTCGTCGGCCTGTGGCCGACGGTTTGTCGAACCGTGTTCGACGGCGTTCTTGAACAGGTTCTCCAGCAGGTGCTGGACGTGGCTCCCCGCGGCCTCCACGACGCGGTCGGTCTCGACCCGGAGCCGAGCGTCGCCGGTCGCGAGTTCGCTCCACACCTCGGTCGCGGTCGCCGAGAGGTCGACCGGTTCGCGGTCGATGGTCGCGTCCGACCCCCGCGTCATGACCAGCAGGATGTCGATCATGTCGTCCATCCGGTCGAGCGCGTCCTCGACCTGCTCGAACGCGGTCTCGTCGCCGTCGGCCGCGCTCGAGACGTAGATCTGGGCGATGGAGAGGGGGTTGCGCAGCTCGTGGGCCAGCATGCTGGCGAACGATTCGAGCCGCTCGTTCTGGCGCTCGAGCTGGGTCTCCCGGCGCTTCCGGTCGGAGATGTCCCGGAAGTACACCGACAGCCCGCTCTCGGAGGGGTAGGCGTGGAACTCGAACCACGCCTCGAACGCCTCGACGTACTCCTCGCGGGAAACCGGCTCCTGGGACTCGGCCGCCCGCCGGAACGCCTCGCGCACCTCCGACTCCCGGAGTTCCGGCAGCGCGTCCCAGACGACGTCGCCGACCGGGTCGGTCCCGTCCGTGCCGAGCAGCCGCCGGGCCTGCTTGTTGGCGTGGACGAACCGCCACTCGTCGTCGAGCGCGACGAACCCGTCGTCGATGCGCTCGAACACCTCGTCGAGCTCGGCCTGGAGCTGGTCGCGCTGGCGCTCGATGGTCTGCTCGCGGTCGGCCCGGTCGAGCGCGGCCTCGGTGTTGGCCGCGAGTATCTTCGCGAGGTCGAGGTCCGCCTCGGTGAGCCGCTCGCTCACGGTCGACCCGGCCGTGAGCACGCCGTGGGGGCCCAGCGGGAGGATCATCTCGGTCTCGATCGGCGTCTCCGGGTTGTAGGCGCCCTCGCGGTCGGCGACCGACTCGTAGAGCTCGGGCGCTCCCGACTCGTAGACCCGCCAGGCGAGCCCCTCGCCCTCCGGGAAGCTCGGTACACCGTCGAACAGCTCCTCGGCCTCGGTCGTCGCGGCGATCGGTCGCAGCGCGCGGTCGGCCTGGTCGAGCAGATGGACCCCGCAGACCCGGAGGCCGAGGATGTCGCGGGCCGTCGAGACCGCCACGTCGCAGATCTCGGCCTTGGTCTCGGCTGCCATCAGGTCGCGGGTGACCGACCGGAGCGTCGCCAGCGTCTCCTCGCGGCGCCGGCGCTCGGTGACGTCCCGGAACACCGCCTGGTTGAGCGTCCGGTCGCCGATCTCGGTGATGCCCGCGCTGATTTCGACCGGGATCTCGCGTCCCTCGGCGTCGACGACGTAGTTCTCCCCGTCGTCCCGCACTACGCCGCCGGCCCGGACGTGCTCCTCGAACAGCCGCCGGTAGCGGTCGGCCTCGTCGGCCGGGTGGAGGTCGGTCTGGTGCATCCCGACGATCTCCTCGCGGGACTTGCCGAGGAGCTCCTCGGCGGCCTCGTTGGTGTCGACGATAACGCCGGTGTCGCCGTCGACGATGAAGACGGCGTCGGGCGCGGTGTCGACCAGCTTCCGGTACTGCTCGCGCGAGGCCTCGAGCTCGGCCTCCCGGCGCCTTCGATCGGTGACGTCCCGGCCGATGCCCGCGATACCCACCGGAGCGCCGTCGTCGTCGGTCATCAGGGCGCCGGTGAACTCGTGGGGGATTTCGGCGTCGTCGTCGGTCGCGAGCGGCGCCTCCACCCTGGCGCTGCCCTCCTCGAACACCCGCCCGATGGCCTCGGCGATCCGGTCGGCGGCCCCGTCGGCGAAGAAGTCGGTCGGGTCGCGGCCCGCGAGTTCGTCGTCGGCGTACCCGGTCACCGCGTTGGCCCGGTCGTTCCACCGGACCAGCCGGCCCTGCGCGTCGAGCACGAAGAAGACGTCCGGGAGCGCGTCCAGGGCGGCCCCGACGAGGTCGTCCCCGAGCTCGGAGTCGGCCTCGGATCCCCGGCGATCGATTTCGGCCGGGTCACCGGCGCCGGCGTCGAACGACGCGGTCGCTCGGGCCCGCGCGCGCTCGGCCCGGTAGCGCCCGACGCAGTTCTCGACCCGTCGGACCAGCTGGCGGCGCTGGTAGGGCGCGCCCCGCCAGTGGACGAAGTCGGTGCCGTCGCGGGCCAGCACCGCCGCCGCCAGGTCGGCGTCGTCCGTCTCGCTCACGGCGACGAACTGCGCGTCCGGCGCCGCCGCGCGGACGCCGTCGAGGAACGCGGTCGCGTCAGCGTCGGGAAGCGACGCCGCGGCGACGACGCAGGCCACCTCGGCGCGTTCGAGGCGGTCGAGCGCGCCGCTGGCCGTCGAAACGCGTTCGACGGTCACGTCCGCGGCGTCCGATTCGAGCGCGTCGACCCCCTCGTCCGCCCCGGGCGGGAGCTCTCCGACCGCGAGCACCCGGAACGGAGCGGACGTCGCCGGGTCTGAGTCCCCCGGAGACTGCACGGTACACCCGGAGGCGGGCATCGATTAAGAATCCACTGGAACCGACTCCGTAATTTCGGCCGGCGTTCGACCGTCCCGGACACCGAGGGCCCCGAATCCCGACGGGGTCGAACGTCTTACTCGACGACAACTTCGACCAGTGACATCTCGTTGCTCGGAATCGCGGCAGCCAGCGCGTCGTCGAGTTCGCGCCAATCGGCGGGCCGGTAGGCCTCGATGCCGAAGCTCTCGGCGAACGTCTGGAAGTCCGGATTGCCGAGCTCGGTCCCGAAGTGCTCGCCGCGGTGCTCGACCTGCTCCTCGGTGATGAGCCCGTACTCGTCGTCGCGGAACAGCAGGACGGTGTAGCCACAGCCCAGCCGGGTCGCGGTCTCGAGTTCGGCCGCGTTCATCATGAACCCGCCGTCGCCGGTGGCGGCCACGACGTTCGCGTCGACCGCGAGGTCGGCCGCCAGCCCGCCGGGCACCGAGATGCCCATCGAGGCCAGCCCGTTGGAGATGATGCAGGTGTTGGGCTCGTAGGTCACGAAGTTCTGGGCGATGGCCATCTTGTGGCTGCCCACGTCCGAGAGCAGCACGTCGTCGGCGTCCATCGCGTCCCGGAGCGCGGGCAGCACCCGCTTGACGGTGAAGGGGTCGCCCTCGTCGGGGTCGGGCGTCACGTCCGCGAGGATGTGCTCGCGCAGGTCGTCGTACCAGTCGGTCTCGAAGGCCGCGCCGATCTCGTCGCAGGTGGCGTCGAGCTCCCGGACGGCCGCCGCGATGTCCGAGACCACCTCCACGTCCGGGTCGTAGTGCTCGTACACCTCGGCGGGCTCGCTGTCGACGTGGACGACGGTGGTCTCGCCGGTGGGGTTCCAGTCGGCGGGGTCGTGCTCGGCGATGTCGTAGCCGACGGTTATCACGAGGTCGGCCGAGTCGATGGCGTCGGAGGCCTCCTCGTGCTCGCCCGAGTCGAGGGTCAGCAGCGAGTGCTCGTCGTCGTCCGGGACCGCACCCTTGCCCATGTAGGTGGCCGCGACCGGGAGGTCGTACGCCCGGACGAACTCCCGGAGCTCGTCGCTGGCGTCGGTCCGGACCGCGCCGTTGCCCGCGATGACGATGGGGCGGTCGGCGTCCGCGAGCAGGTCCCGGACCCGGTCGAGCGACGGGACGTCGGGTTCGGGCCGCCGGACCCGGCTCCGCTCCTCCATCGGTCGGACCTCGCAGTCCTCGTAGGCGACGTCCTCGGGGAGTTCGAGGTGGGTCGCGCCGGGCTTCTCGTACTCGGCGGTCTTGAACGCCTTCCGGACCGACTCGTGGACGATGCCCGGGTCCGAGATCTGGGCGTTCCACTTGGTCACCGGCTCGAACATGTCGACCACGTCGAGGGTCTGGTGGCTCTCCTTGTGGAGGCTCTCGAGACCGCCCTGGCCCGTTATCGCCACCAGCGGCGCCTTGTCGAGGTTGGCGTCGGCCACCCCGGTCAGGAGGTTGGTCGCGCCCGGCCCGAGCGTCGAGAGGCACACCCCCGCGTCGCCGGTGAGCCGGCCCCACACGTCGGCCATGAAGGCCGCGCCCTGCTCGTGGCGCACCGGGACGAAGGTGAGCTCGGAGTCCCGGAGCGCGAACATGGTCGCCTCGTTCTCCTCGCCGGGCAGGCCGAACACGTACTCGACGCCCTCCGACTCCAGCCCCGCGACGAGCACTTCTGCGGTGTTCATACATCCGGCGTACGACCTCCCGACCCATAGGTCCGGTTGCCGAACTCGCGGCCGCGCCGCGTCGCACCGACCCGTGCATCCCGAAGTTTTATAACGGATTCCGGACAACTTCGAGACACGGTCGTATGAAGACCTCTCTCCTCCGCCGCTGACCGGTCGAACGTCCGCGGTCGCGCAGCGTGCACTGCAGTTCAGCGGTCGCGCCGACCGCGTCGCCGTGGCGCCGAGTTTCGCTGTCGTCGCCTACTGTGCCGCAGGGCGTCGGCCGGTTCGGGTACGCGAGACAGTCGCAGCGAGGCGCGTTTCGCCTCGGACCGCCGAATCGAGTCGGGGTAGCGCAGAGCAATCGCCGCAGTCACGAACCACCCATCCATGCAATCACAGAACGCAGTCATCGCGAAGCGCGCCGACCCGGACGACGCCGACGCCGGCGTGCCCGACGCAACCGAGATACGGCGGCTGACCGAGGCCGCGGAGTACGAGGTCGTCGCGGAGGTGACCCAGACGCGGACCGAGCACCCGGCCACGAACCTCGGTCCCGGCAAGGTCGAGCAACTGGCCGGAACGGCGGCCGAGACAGGCGCCGACGCGGTCGTGGTCGACAACGACCTCTCACCGACCCAGAGCCACGAACTCGGCGAGGCGTGCCCCGAGGGGACCGCGGTCCTCGACAGGCAGCGGCTCGTGCTCGACATCTTCGCGGAGCGGGCCGGCGGCGAGCGTGCCGCCCTCCAGGTCGAGCGCGCCCGGCTCGCGTACGACCTGCCCCGCGTCCGCGAGCAGGTCACCCGCGAGCTAGCTGGCGAGGACCTCGCGCACGACGAGCAGGGCGGCCAGCGCGTCCGCGACGTCGAGCGAAGAATCGACGAACTCGACCGGAAGCTCGCCGAGCGCGGCGACGACGCCGCGGCCCGCCGCGAGCGCAGGCGCGAGGAGGGGTTCGAGTTCGTCGCGCTCGCGGGCTACACGAACGCCGGGAAGTCGACCCTGCTCCACCGGCTCGCCGACGACCTCGACTTCGAGGCCCGCGAGCCCGACCACGCCGACCTCGACGGCACCGCCGAGATTCGGGACCGCCTGTTCGAGACGCTCGACACGACGACGCGCCGGGCCACCATCGAGGGCCGCCGGACGCTCGCGACCGACACCGTCGGGTTCGTCGACGACCTGCCCCACGAGACGGTCGCGTCGTTCCACGACACACTCTCGGCGACGGGCGACGCCGACTGCGTCGCGCTGGTCGTCGACGCGAGCGACCCGCCCGGGGAGCTCCGTCGGAAGATCGAGACGGGGCTCGACCTGCTCGCCGACGCCGAGGGCGAGGTCGTCCCGGTGCTCAACAAGGTCGACCTGCTCGACGAGGACGCCCTCGCCGAGCGCGAGGACGCGATTCGGGGGCTCGTCTCGGACCCGGTCGCGGTCAGCGCCGCCGCGGGGCGGAACCTCGACGCCCTCCGCGAGCGCCTCGCCGCGGCGCTGCCCGACCGCCGAGCGGTCGAACTCGTCCTGCCGAACCGCGACGAGGCGATGAGCCTCGTGTCGTGGCTCTACGACCGGGCGGACGTGAGCGACGTGACCTACGGCGGCGACGAGGTTCGAGTCGCGTTCGAGGCCGGACAGTCCATCGTCGAGCGCGCCGAGGCGAAGGCCGACGCGCTCGGGGGCGAACCGATAGAGAACTGACGGACGGCCGCTTCAGACGCCGCCGGCGCCGCCGCAGCCCGCGGCCGCGCTCCCCGCGCCGGCGCAGCTGGCGGCGCTGGCGCTCGCCGCCGAACTCGCGGCGATCACCGCCATCCCGGAGTTGCGGCTGTAGTCCTTGCACTCGCCCCACGCGACCGGCGCGATCTCGTCGTCGATGTCGTGACCGTCCTCAACCGCGGCCCGGAGGTCGTCGACGCCGAACCCGGTCTCCGAGACGAACCGGTCCGCGAGCTCGGGCGGCACCGCGACCCGGCGACACTCCTCGGCCTCGAACAGTTCGTCCCCGTCGAAGGTGAACTGGACGTCGAAGTGGCGGACGAACACGTCCTCGCCCGCGAAGGCGGGTGTCAGGGCGCCGATCGCCTCGCCGACGAGGTCCCACACGAGGTCGAAGTCGGGCGACTCGACGTCCTCGCCGAGCGAGAACCGCGCGATGGGAACCGTCACGGGCTCCTCGTCGGGGCCCTCGTTGACCACCGCGACGCCGGTCACGGCCGCGTCCTCGATGCCGCGCGCGTCGACCGCGACGCGCTGCTCGAGGGCGTCGTCGGCCGCTTCGCGGGCGGTCTCGATCCGGTCCTCCGCGTCGTCGCCGTCGTCGCCGAGCAGGCGCTCGATGAGTGACATTGTGCTGACGTTCGTGGAGGGGAGACTTGAAAGTTGACGTGAACCGGGCGGTCCCTGCAATGTCGAATGTTACCGAACCACAGACTTTCGGGTCTTCCCCGCGAGGAGACGGTATGGCAGTCACCGGAATCGACCACCTGGTCCTGTACGCGACCGACGTCGAGGCGACCTGCGAGTTCTACGCCGAGACGCTCGACGTCGCCGACCGCGAGGAGTTCGGCGACGGCCGGGTCGCGCTGGCGTTCGAGAGCGCGAAGCTCAACGTCCACCCGGCCGGCGACGAGTACGACCCGCACGCCGAGAGTCCCGAGTCGGGGTCGGCCGACTTCTGTCCCGTCGTCGACCGTGCGGGGCCGGCGCTCGTCCACGACGCTGACGACGTGGACCGTCGCGCCGACGGTCAGCGCGAACGCGCGGGCGTGACCCGCCGCGCGCTCGGCCCCCTCGCTCCCGTCGGTCGGTACCGCGATGCGGTCGAACATGGCCGGGTCCTCCCGACTACGACCCGCCGGGTTTAACCGGCGATGGCCGATTCCGGCGGAGCGTCGGTCAGTCGACCCGCCGGCCGGGCCGGAGCGCCGTCCGCACCGCCAGCCGCACCGACCCCTCGATGCGGTGGTCCGATACCGGCTCACCGGATGCGGTGGTAGTCGTACTGCCCGCGGATGTTCTCGTGGAAGTACGACCCGTGGGAGCGCGCGCTCAGGAACGCCTCGTAGGTCTCCCGGGCGACGTCGGCGTACCGGTAGACGCCCCCGCTCTCGAACTCGATCTCCAGGGTCTCGTCCTCGTCGCTGTAGCCGATGGACCGGATGGAGCTCGACGCAACCGGGCTCCGGGTCTCGGCGACCCGTTCCAGCCGCTCGTAGGGGACGTAGCCGACGATTCGGTCGGCGTGGTACAGCACCACCCCGTGCCGTCCCTCCTCGAGCTGGTCGCACTCGATGCGGTCGCCCGCCGTCGTGACGGCCTTCATGGCCCCGTACACGCCGGGGGAGCCACTGAATGCATCGGCCGTCGGCGGGCGAGCGCGGCGGACGGAGTCGGCTGTCCGAGGCCCGTCAGCGAGGCGGTACACATACCCCCGTCGCCGGCGTACCCTCCGGCATGCCCGAAATCTACGGCGAGTACGAGGACGAGGCCGACAGCCAGTTCGTCGGCTGCGTCGTCTGCGGGACGACCCTGGACCTGTTCGAGCCCCACCCGATGTTCCGCGAGGAGAGCGTCTCGGAGGTCGGCGACGTGGTCGCGCGGACCTACCACTTCTGCGGCGAGGACTGCATCGAGCAGTGGAAGCGCGACCGCGACACGGGGGAGTGACCGGAGCCGCGGCGAGCCGGAGAAGATAGAACCCGTATTCGAGGCCATCGTGCGTGAGAGAGACTCGCACGTATATTTTGGGCCTAATCAATTAGGTAGAGCTACTATTATCGACCCCTGAGGAGGTAGTAATAGCGGCAGCCCCCTCCAAGCACGAGTGCCTCTGACAGCAATCTACTGCCGCATTCACGGGTGACTGCCCGAAACCCGACTGCTTCCCCGCTTTCCGGTTTACGGCCTTACTACAGCGAGTATTCCGTGGTGCTCGTCTCACACGGGGAATGGACTCCTCCGCTCCTAGCTCACAACGAGACTACGAGGGAGAGAATTTCATACACTGCACCGATCAAGAACGTCAGAACTACGAGAACGGCAAACCATTTCCGACCGTTCCCCGGTATACTGGGAGTTTCCGACGGATAATACGGTGACAATGGGTTATTCGAGTCGGGGCCATTGCCAGTCATACGGAAACGTTGGCTCGTTCGATATATAACTGCTGTGTAGGTGACAGTTCGAGAGATTTCGAAAAATCCGGAGCTGAGGAGGCGGATAGATGCACGCTCTGCACCCGACGTCCATTTCACACCTCGAAGAGAACTGGGAAACTGCGCCGTTGTCGCGTTGCGAGAGCGGCGATCAGGCGATTCGCCGGACGCCGCTGGAGATGCGCTTGCGGTTGTAGACGAGTTCGCCGAGCGCCCAGCCGACCAGCAGGAGCGCGGCGAACACGACGCCGACGAAGTCCCACGGCCCCATCCAGACCGGACGGATCCACGGCGTGACGTGGGCCCACCGTTCGGCGAACGAGTCGACCGGTTCGGCGACTGGCGTCCCCGCGAACGCGGCCGACATCCACTGCGCGAACGTGAGCCGGTCGCCCGTGCCGGGCGTCAGCCCCGCGCTGTTGGAGACGGCGTACTCGCCCGCGGCGTTCATGTCGGCGATGGTCGAGAGGTTCCCGGCCTCGTCCGCCTCGTCGCCGTAGGTGATGCGCTCGACGTCGTAGGGCGCCCACGGCGCGTAGAACTCCCAGACGATCTCGCCCTGCGGGGTGACCTCCATCACGCGGTTGTTCATCGAGTCGACCACCATAGTGTTCCCGTTCGGCAGCCGGTCGGCGTCCCGCGGCCAGTTGAAGCTCTTGGAGGACCCGAGCTGCCACGTCTGCTCCCAGTCGTCGCCGCGCTTGGCGTACTCGACGATGCGGTCGTTCTCGCTGTCGGCGACCAGAATCGTCGGGTTGCCGCTCTTGCTCTCCAGGTACTGGGGATTGTGCTGCTCGTGCATCACGTCGTAGTTCTGATCGCTCCCGAGGCGCATGTCGATCTCCTTCGTGGAGCGGTTGATGACCATCACCTGGTCCATATTGCGCGGCGAGATCAGGTACTGCCCCTCGGCTATCTTGTCGACGTCGTTGACGTGGGTCCAGTCGTTCTTCGGCGGTTCGGCGGCGTACGTGCCGCCCTGCTCCTTGGTCCAGTCGGTGTGCTTGCGGAACTGCCACTCCCAGACGACCTCGTCGCTGCCGCGGTCGTAGATGAAGACGCGGTCCTCGTTGACCTCGCTGGTGGTGTTGTAGTTCCGCATGTTGGCGACGAGCAGCTGGTCGCCGTTGATGAGGTCGACGTCGTGGGTGTCGTGGACCTCGTCGAACCGCTCACGCCAGACGACCTCGTCGTTCTGGGGGTCGTACTCGTAGACGGTCGTCCCGCCCTTGCGGGTCCCGCTGACGAGGATGTTGCTCCCGTTGACGGGGTCGACGTCGTAGAACCAGGTGACATCGAGGTCGCTCCCGTTGTGGATCCACTTCACGTCACCGCGGGGGCCGACCCCGACGACGCGGGCGGGCTTCTTCCCGCTGGACTGCCCCTGGAACTTGAATCCCTGTATCGAGATGACCGTCGTCCCCTCCGCCGGGGACTCGATGGTCCCCTTCTGGAGGTCGGTGTGGGAGGGCTCGTACGTGAGCGCGGAGACCGCGGAGGGAACGAGTAGCGACGCGATGACCAGCAACACGACGGCGCGGACCACCCAGGGCCTGGAGAGGCGCGCCTTCCAGTCGTTCGGCATACACCCCGATACAGCCAGACGGAATATATGGGTTTTGTCCTCTTTCCCGGTGAAGTCAGTATCAACTAATCGGAGACGACAACTCGAAACCCGGCTGCGAGCGTCGTCACGTCGCCACTCGCTCGACACTACCGTCAGTCCCTTGGCGTCGGTGGGCGTGACCACCGCGTATGGAGTTCAGCGTCATCCAGGGCGACATCGCCGAGCAGCGGGCCGACGTGCTGGTCAACGCCGCGGGCACCAGCCTCCGGATGGGTAGCGGCGTGGCGGGCGCGCTCCGCCGGGCGGCCGGCGAGGAGCTGAACGAGGCGGCGATGGCCGAGGGCCCGGTAGACCTCGGCGAGGTGGCAGTCACCGACGCCTACGGGCTGGACGCCGAGCACGTCGTCCACGCGGCCGCGATGCCCCACTACGGCGACGGGCAGGCGACCGCCGAGAGCATCCGCCACGCGACCCGGAACGGCCTGGAAGTGGCCGAGGAGCTTGGCGCCGAGTCGCTCGTGATTCCCGCGCTGGGGTGCGGCGTCGCCGGGTTCGACCTCCGGGAGGGCGCCCGCATCGTCTGCGGGGAGATCGCCGCCCACGAGGCCGACTCGCTCTCGGACGTCCGGTTCGTCGCGTACGCCGACGAGGAGTACGAGACGGTTCGGTCGGTCGCCGAAAGCGTTCGCGAGCCCGAAAGTGTTTGATTTTTAGTATAGAACGAAATCTGTATTTACCAGCTTTCCGTAACGTTCGGTCGGAGACGTACTCGCATGCGCTCGAACCGCTGGACGTCCGGTCGGAGCCCGGAGTCGACGCCGCGCTGGGGTCGCGGAGCGGCGGCGCAGCGGCGACCGGCAGCGTTCGGGGAGGCAGGTCGTCCGGCCGTCGTACCGGGGAAATCTACTTCTACCCCCGGTGCCGACCTACCGGCCGAGCGAGACCGGAGCAGGGGTCGGACCGCCGGGACGCCGTCCGCCCGACTCGAACGCGGAGGACGCGGAGGCCGAGATCAGAGGGGGAATCGAACACGACCATGAGCGAGGAGTTACGAGAGGAGAAGCGGAAGATCGAGGAGCTCCACGAGGTCGCCTCCGAGATGGCGGGCTGCCACGACGAGGCGGAGGTCTACCGCCTCGGCGTGGACGCCGCCGAGGAGATCCTGGAGTTCGACATCTGCGGCATCGACGTCGAGGAGGACGGCTACCTGGTCCCGGTGGCCACCTCCACGGAGATGCCCACCGAGGGGTACGAGTCGCTCGAAGCCGACGCGGGCATCGCCGGCCGCACCTACCAGAGCGGCGAGTCGTTCGTCGTCGACGACGTGCGCCGGATGGACGTTGCCGAGCCCGTCCAGCAGGAGTACCGGTCCATCCTCAGCGTCCCGGTTGGCGACCGCGGCGTGTTCCAGGCCGGGTCCCGCGAGACCGACGCGTTCGACGAGGACGACCGCGAGCTCGCGGAGCTGCTGCTGTCGCACGTCTCGGCGGTCGTCTCGCGCATCGACTCCCAGACGGCGCTGCGCGAGAGCGAGGAGAAGTACCGGACGCTGGTCGAGGGGAGCCACGACGCCATCTTCATCCACGACGACGAGCGGTTCCGGTTCGTCAACGACCGGGTGTCGGAGCTCACCGGGTACGACCGCGACGAACTCGTCGGGATGCCGGTGTGGGACGTCGTTCACGAGGACGACGTCGACCGGGTCCGACAGCTGATCGAACGCCGGAAGGCGGACAGGCAGACGCCCCACTACCAGCTCCGCATCCGGTCGCGGGAGGGCGAGGTCAGGTACCTCGAACTCAGCGTCCAGGCCATCACGTACGACGGCCAGCGGGCCCACCTCGGGTCGGCCCGCGACGTGACCGAGCGCCGGAAGCGCAAGCGGAAGCTCGAGCGGAAGAACGAGCGGCTCAAGGAGTTCACCAGCGTCGTCAGCCACGACCTCCGGAACCCCCTGAACGTCGCGCAGGGCCACCTCGAACTCGCCCGCGGGACCGGCGCGGACCGCCACTTCGAGAAGACCGAGTCGGCGCTGAGCCGGATGGAGTCGCTCATCGACGACCTGCTCGCGCTCGCCCGCCAGGGCCAGGACGTCAGCGACACCGAGTCGGTGGCGCTCGACGCGGTGGTCCGGCGGGCCTGGTCGTCCGTCTCGACGGGGGACGCGAGCCTCGCGGTGGCTGACGACCTTCCCGCGGTCGAGGCCGACGCCGGCCGGCTCCAGGAGCTGCTGGAGAACCTGTTCCGGAACGCAGTCGAGCACGGCTCGACCAGCCCTCACTCGCAAGCTCGCGAGGACGCCGTGGAGCACGGCTCCGCGAGCCCTCGCTCGCAGGCTCGCGGGGACGCGGTCGAACACGGCGGCGACGCCGCCACCGTCCGCGTCGGCCCGCTGACCGCCTCTGCTCCGGACGCGGGCGACGCCGAAATCGCGCCGAGCGGCTTCTACGTCGAGGACGACGGGCAGGGCATCCCGCCGGACGAGCGCGAGAAGGTGTTCGAGCACGGCCACACCACCGCCGACGACGGGTCGGGACTGGGGCTCGCGATAGTCAGCAGTATCGCGGAGGCCCACGGATGGGAGGTCGGCGTCACCGACGGCGAGGCGGGCGGCGCTCGCTTCGAGGTGCGGACGACCTGACGCGGAGAACGGCGGCAGTCGAGCGCCGCCGCAGGCACCGAAGGGCTACCTGAAGCCGGTGACGTCACCGATCGAGAGCGGACTACCGGGGAGGTCGGCCGGCGGGTCGGGGTCGTTGTACGCGCTGGGCGCGACGTCGTTGGGCGAGTCGGGGTAGAACAGCGCGGCGAGCAGGTGGAGCTGGCGCCGCCCGACGTCGAGTTCGAACTGGCCGCCGCCGTACATGTCGATGTCGCGGTCCTCGCAGTACTCGACGGTGTCGAGCAGCGACTCGACAGACCCGAACCGCGAGGGCTTGACGTTGAGCCAGTCGGGCTCGAACGGGAGTTCGCGGACGCTCTCGACTCCGGTGATCGGGTAGTCCCACGACACCCGGTCGCGGGCCGGGTCGAGCGCGTCCGCGGTCGCGTCGGTCCACGCCGGGTCCTCCAGAATCGCGTCGGGGAACGACTCGACCACCCGGCGGTAGAGGTCGGGGTCGGCGCTCCCGGCCACGTCGGCGTCCTCGTACAGCGCCTTGAAGTCGACCACGCGGACGCCCGCGCCGGCGAGGTCGGCCACGAGGTCGTCGGTCCAGCCGTCGTCGGCGTCGAGCTTGAACTCCAGGTCGGGGTCGCGGTCGCGCCACCGCTCGACCGCGTCTGGGCGCGGCGGGTCGCCCAGCGGCGGGCTCGCCACGAAGCGCACGGGGTCGTACTCGCGGTCGAGCCGGTCGCCGAGGTCGGCGTCGCACTGCCGGAGCGCGAGGTCCAGCGCGGCGCTCTCGAACGCCCACCGGCGGTAGTGCGGGAAGTGGGCGGCGGGGTCGGCGTCCGGGAAGAGGTCCAGGTCGGCCAGCGCCGCCGAGAACGAGTCGACGGTGTACTCGCCCGCGAGGTCGAACCGGTCGGGTATCGGGTGGAGGTCGGCGTCGTAGGTCACGTCCTCGCCCTTCCCGACCGCGCCGTCGCCGGCCAGCGACACCACGGTCGTCGCACGGGTGAACTTCGAGGTCTCGCGCTCCAGCCGGTCGTACGCGACCGACTCGACGGTCAGCGGCAGGTCCGCGACCCGCTCGTAGAGGCTCATACCCGGCCGGACGGGCGCGGCGGGGAAAGTCGTTGGGTCGGGGCGGTCGGCCGCTCGGTCACGCCGGCGACCGGTCCATAGACTACTCCGTCACGACGGTCACCGGGCCGTCGAAGTTGAGGATGATCGACTGGGTGAGGTCGCCGAACAGCGCCTTGCCGGCCGGCGAGCGGTTCTCGCCGGCGACGAACAGGTGGTCGCAGTCGCGTTCCTCGGCGGCGCGCAGGATCTGGTCGTGCTCGTCGCCGAGCCCGCCGACCGCCTCCCACGAGACGTCGACGCCGTCGAGCGCCTCGCGGCCCACGTCGGCCGCGAACTGCTCGGCGCCCTCGCGGGCCTCCGGCGCCGAGTAGACGACCGACCGGTCGGGGATCGACTCCATCGCCTGGCGCTTGTCCTCGTACTCCTCGTCGGTCGTGACGTGCAGCAACACCAGTTCTGCGCCGACGGCGGCCGCCAGTTCGCCCGCCTCCCGGACGAGTTCCTTCGTGGACTCGTCGGCGTCGACGACTACGAGTGCTCGGTCCATGTGTTATAGCTGATGAACTGTCACCATTAATAAAGCGCACGACTCGAGGAGATCAGCCGGCCGGCCGGCGGAAACTACCCGACCGACGGCCGCGCCCGAAACCGGGGAAATCGGTCGCGAGCCGGCGTGAGCGCCGCCCCTACGCTTATACGCCTCCGTCGCGTCGGAACGTCCGTGTCAGACGACCAGCCCTCTCGAAGAGACGTCCTGCGAGTGACGAGTGGGGCCGCCGCGGGCGGCGCGCTGTCGACGCTCCCGGCCGCCGACGCTGTCGCCGCGCGAGTCGCCCCCGACGGCGCCGACCCCGAGACCTTCGCGGTCGACCGCGAGGCGGCGACGTCCGTGTTCCCCCAGTCGGTCGCGAGCGGCGGGCCCACGCCGCGGGGCGCACTGCTCTGGACCCGGGTCGACCCCGAGGCCTACGACGACGAGACGCCGCTGGCGGTCGAGGTGGCCCGCGACGAGGCGTTCGACGACACGGTCTACAACGGACTCGTTCCCCCCGACCGGTTCGGCCCGGAGCGCGACCACACCGCGATAGCGGACGTCGACGGCGAGCTCGAACCGGATAGCCGCTACTTCTACCGGTTCGTCCACGACGGCGACGCCAGCGAGGTCGGCCGGTGTCGGACGCTACCGGAGCCCGGCGCGAGCCCCGACTCGCTCCGGCTCGCGGTCGCCTCGTGTAACGACTACCGCCACGGCTACTTCGGCGCGTTCGGTCACATCGCCGAGACCGACGTCGACTTCCTGGTCCACCTCGGCGACTTCATCTACGAGTACGGCGGCGAGGACGGGCCCGACGACCGGGCCATCGACCTGCCGAGCGGCGAGGACCAGGCCGAGGACCTGGCCGACTTCCGGCACCTCTACCGGACCTACCGCTCGGACGACGACCTCCGGAGTGCGCTCCGGAACCACACCATGATCCACACGTGGGACGACCACGAGATCGTCGAGGACCGGTGGTGGAACTACGAGACCGAGGCGCCCGAGACCGACAAGCACCCGCGGGGCGACGACCCGGAGTTCATGCGGGAGCTGTACACCGCGGGCATCCGGGCCTACACCGAGTACGTCCCCGCCCGCGTGGAGTACGACCCGCCCGCGGACGACGGGTCGGGCCTCTCGCCGGAGGCCATCAAGGACAACTTCCGGCTCTACCGGTCGTTCCGGTTCGGCGACCTCGCGGCCCTGTTCATGACCGACGAGCGGCTCTACCGGTCGCCACCGCCGGGACCGGACGACTCCGATCCGGCCGTCTCCGCGAAGACCGCGGCCGAGGAGCCGGGGCGGACGATGCTCGGCGAGGACCAGCGGCAGTGGCTGCTCGACGGCATGACGACCTCGAACGCGACGTGGACGCTCTGGGGGAACGAGGTGCTGGCGGCCGCCTTCCGGTTCGTCGACGGCGGCGAGGTGACTGTCAACGCCGACGCCTGGGACGGCTACCGGAGCGAGCGCGAGCGGGTCCTGACCCGACTGGAGAAGGCGGGGGTCGACAACCTGGTGGCGCTTACCGGCGACATGCACAGCTACCTCGCGGCCTACCTGCTGACCGACTACGAACTGGTCGGCGGGGATGAGGGCCTGTCGGACATCGGCCCCGGCGAGCGCACCGGTGTCGAGTTCATGGCGCCCGCGGTCAGCAGCGACAACCTCGTGGCGCTCGGGGAGTTCCCCGAGAACGGCACCGAGACGGTGGTCGGGGCGCTCAAGGCCGGCAACCCCCACGTCGAGTGGTTCGACAGCAGCCACTGGGGCTACGCGGTCGTCGACGTCCGGACCGACCGGCTGGTCTACTCGGCCTACCACGTGGACCGGGACTCCCCCGACGCGTCCAGAGAGCTCCTGCGCCGGTACCGGGTCCCCGCCGGCTCGGTCGAACTGCAGCGGACCGACGACGGTGCCGGCGACGACGGCTTCTTCTGAAGCGCCCGCGCAGTCTCGGGGGCGCTGTGCGCCGCGGTTTCCGCAGTATCTGCGGTGCGGAGCCCGCGTGAGCCGAGTGGCAATCCCGACAAGACCGCGTTAGATGAATTAATATCCGAGAGGAAATTTTATAACGCGGAAGATGGAAACACAGTAACAATATGGTGACGGGCCGACACACCCGGCGGTCGCCGGACGACCTGCCGCCCGACGACACCACGGCGTTCCTGACCCTCCTGAACGAGCTCAAGGCCACCGGCTGCAACCTGCTGGTCGTCGGGGACGCGCCCCGCGAGGCGTTCACTCGCGCGAGCGCGCAGCTGTTCGGCGACGCCGACGTGCTGCGCCACCGGGTGCTCGCCGTCACCGACGCGACCCCCGGGATCGTCGCGGATCGGCTCCCGGACCCCGGGGAGGCGCCACGACCGATCGCCGAGACGACCCGGCTCGTGACCCACGCGGGCGTCCCGCGGTCGGCCGCAGCCGACGCCGAGCTCCCGCCCGAACTCGCCGACGTCCGCGAGACCCGCATCGCCGACCCCGAGCTCCGGGGGCTCGAGGCGGCGCTGGTCGACGCCATCGACGACGCCGCCGATGCGGCCGAGCACCTCTCGGCGGCCGACCTCCGGGTCGGGGTCGACTCGCTCGCGCCGCTGCTCGACCACTACGGCGTCGACGTCGTCCGGCGCTGCCTCGAAGGGGTCGGCGAGCGCGTCCGGGACTACCGGGCGATGGCCCACTACGTCCTCCCGGTCGCCCGCGACGCCGACCCGGTGCGGGCGCTGGCCTCGCAGGCGGACGCCGTCATCGAGCTCCGGGCCGTCGAACCCGCGGACCGCGACCGGAACGCCCAGCAGCGATGGCACGTCCCGGCCCGCGACATCACGACCGAGTGGACTCCGCTCTGAAGGGGTGCCGACAGTCGCCCGCGCCGAGAATCGGCCGCAGATCGCGTTCGCTCGGCAGTCGTCCCGTCCCCGAAAAATGAGAAGCGAGGCGGTTCGCTACTGGATGTCGGTCGTGTTGTACATCTGCCGGCTCGGCCCCGCCGCACCGAACTTCGAGATATCGACGTTCTGATACCAGAACCGCTCGTCGGTCTGGTGGTAGACCGGCAGGAACGTCACGTCCTCCCAGTTGGCCTCCTCGATCTGGACGTACGCCTCGTTGCGCGCCTGCTGGGCCTGGTCGGTCGGCGCGGCGTTGTTCTGTATCCGCTCCCAGGCCTGCGTGGCCTGCTGGGCCGCCTGGGTGTCCGACCAGTTCGTGTACGAGATGGGTGCGTCCATCGACGTGTCGGTCATCGGCGGGTTCAGCAGCTGCAGGAAGTTGTCCGGCGCGGGCCAGTCCATCACCCACCCCAGCGAGTACGCCTGCAGGTTGCCCTCGCGCCCGCGCTGGAGCAGCGTCGAGAACGGCGCCCGTTCGATGTTCAGCTGGATGTGCGCGCTGGCGAGCTTGTCCCGCATCAGCTGTGCCACCTGCTGCCAGACGTTGGACTCGTAGATGGTGAGGGTAAACTGGTACCGGTTGTTCGGTCCGTAGCCCGCATCCTCCATCACCTGCCTGGCCTGGTCGAGCTGGGTCTGGTTGTACCCGTACGGGTAGTTCTGGCTGGCGTGCTGGTCGTAGGCGTCGGGGCCGCCGGGGTAGATGTTCGGCGGCGTGAAGTGGTAGGCCGCCGTGCCGCGGCCCTTGAACACCTGCTCGACCTGCTGTTGCTGGTTCATCGCGTAGGCGACCGCCTGCCGGGCGGGCTTCTCGACCCGGTTCGTGTTGAAGCCGAGGTAGTAGGCGCTGATGGTCGAGACCCCGAGGTAGTTCAGCGTCTCGCCGTTCCGGACCGGCCCGTAGGTGCCGACGTCCCGACCGAGGTCGTCGGTCCGCTCGACGGTGAGCTTCGACGGGTCGAAGAAGGTCGTCGGAATCGGGAAGTAGTCGGCGTTCTGGTTCATCGAGTAGGTGTACTGGGCGTTGTCGTCCTCGATGATGCGCCAGTTGACCGCGTCCAGATTCGGGCCCTCGCCGTGGTAGTTGTCGAACGCGCTCACCTCGGCCTCGTCGTTGGGCGCCCACGTCTCGAACTCGAAGGGACCGGCGCCGATGGGGTTGCTGGTCGCGAACTCCTGATAGGGCATCTCCCCGTCGTACCCCTCGATGTCGCCCAGGATGCCCTCCGGGAGCGCGGCGAACGACGTGTACGCCAGCATCGGGAGCGTCGCGTGGAACGGCTGGTCCATGGAGAACCGGAGGGTGTAGTCGTCGACCGCCTCGACCGCGAGCGAGCCGGACTGGTACACCTCCTGGCCGTCCTGCTGGGTCGTCTCGTGCTGGATGCCGATGGAGTCGAGGATGAAGTACGCCCGTCGGGACTCCTCGGAGGCGGCGAGTCGCTCCCACGAGTAGACGAAGTCCTGGGCCGTGACCTCGCCGTAGTCCCCGTGGAACTGCGCGCCCTCTTTGAGGTTGAACGTGTACGTGGTGAAGTCGTCGGAGGTCTCGTACCCGGTCGCCAGCTGGGTCTGGACCTCGATCTCCCCGTTCGGATAGTTCATCAGGGCGTCGAACACGTTCTGGATCACCGTCCCGGAGGCGGTGTCGGTCGCCTTGATGGGGTCCAGCGTGCTCATCGTTCCGGTGTTGATGAGATTCAGCGTGCCGCCGCCACCCCCCTGCTGCTGCGTGGTCGTCTCCTGACCCGCCGCAGTTCCCGAAATCGCGACTGCCGATGCCGCCCCGCCGGTCGCTTTGAGGAAGGACCGGCGCGACATGTTGGATTTCTCGGACATGCAAATAGAAGGACCACGGAGCGACATATGTATTTAATTATTTATGATTTGATGGTCACTTTTTGGTAAAACCGAAACAGTTGGTGCGAGTTTTGCCGCGACTATCCAAAAAGAAACCCAACAGCGGGAAAACCGAACGCCGAGTTTCGGTGAACCAACGGCGGCCCGTCGAGAAACCGAGTGCGTTCGCACCGTGCGGGACACCGTGCACCCGACGGCGGCGCCCGGACGATTACGGCAGGCGTACGCCCGGACAGGCCGAGTCGGAACTCCGGAAGCCCCGCGTTATACCCGGAGCGGCCGCCGTCGCGAACGGACAGTCCGCGCATAACAAAGTGTCGGCCGGGCGACGGTCCGCCGAACGACGTCATGACGCGAACACGTCTCGTCGACGCACTGCGCGCAGACCGCGCCACCTCGCCGGCCGTCGGCGCGGTCCTGATGGTCGCCATCACGGTGGTGCTGGCGACGGCGGCGGGGACCCAGCTGTTCGGCCTCGCGGGCAGTCAGCAGGGCGCGTACGCCACCGCGACCGTCGACTACTCGACGAGCGAGAACCGGGTGACTGTGACGTGGCTGGCGACCGCCGGCGCCGAGAAGGTGAAAGTGAGGATCCTGGTGGGCGACGAGCGCCGGACGGTCGAACTCGACGGGGTGGGCGACCGCGTCGAGGTCGACGAGCGGGGCGTGTCACTGAGCACGGGCGCCGTTGGCCACTTCTCGTCGCCCAAGCTCTCGGACGGCGACCGGGTGACGGTGACCGTCGTCGCCGTGAAGGGCGGCGACTCGGTCGTGGTGGCCGACCGGAGCGCGACGGTGTGAACCGGCGCCGGCCGAACTGTATCGGGGTGACGCGACCCACACCGGAGGCGGAGCGCGTCCGCGCGAACGGGAAACAGACACATTACCGGGCGCGTCCTACGACCCGGCATGAGCATCGGTCGGGCGACCCACGGGGAGCGCGAGACGGCGTTCGACTGGCTGGCCGCGCTGCTCGCGCTCGGTCTCGCGGCCATCCACGCCTACCTGGCGGCGACGACCGACGAACCCCGGTTCTACGTCGTGGCAGGGCTGTTCGTCGTCGGCGTCCTGTTCTTCTTCACGGGCTACTGGCGCGCGATGGTCTACCTGGTCGCGGCGGTGTACGTCGCCACGCTGGGCGTGCTCTGGCTGCTGGGCGGGATGGAGTACCGGAGCGCGGGGCTGCTGACGGGCGCGATGAGCGTCGCCTTCCTCGGACTCTCGGTCTACCTCTTCCTCCGGGAGTCCGGGAGAATGTGAAGCCACGGAGTCGGAGCGACGAGCGTGAAGAGAGCGGGCGGGCGCTACTCCACGTACATCGAGTAGGTGATGACGGCGAAGCCGGCCGCGGTCAGCGCGCTCTCGATTATCAGGACCAGGGTCCGGTCGACGCCGACGACCTGGTCGGCGATGCCGGCGAGGAACGCGCCGAGCGTGACCACGCCGAAGCCGAGTGCGAGCGCCCCCAGCGCCGGCGATTCGGTCCGGCGGTAGGCCTTGTAGGCGAAGAAGGTGGTGAGCCCGCCGAGGGTGAGCGCGATCGTCTTGAGCACCACCACGAGCAGCGTGACCGTGAGCAGTTCCCCCGTCACGTCTCCTTGCGCACCTCCGACCACATGTCCGCGAGCCGCTCCTCGGCCGAGCGGGTCGGCCGAGAGACGCTCACCTCGAGCTCCCGGTCCTCGGTCAGCGCGAACGACACCTCCTCGAAGTCGACGTCGTACCGGGTCGTGTGGTGCCCGTCGCTCCGGACCTCGGTCAGCTCCGAGAGGAGCGACGCCTCGGTCAGTACGTCGAGCTTGCGGTAGACGGTCGAGAGCGGGATGTCGGCCGCCTCGGAGATCTCGCTCGCTGTCATGGGTTCGTCGAGTTGTCTGACGATGGCCCGGCAGTCCGGGTCGTCGAGGGCGTCGAGGACCGCCTGGAGGTCAGGCGCGTCCTCCACGCCGACCGGGTCTCGAACCATCCGTCCGCAATTTCCGACAGGGAATACATAACTGGTTCGACTTCAGCGACCGCGGCGCCGGCGGCGACTCCCGACCGCACGTGTTCGCTTGGTCCGAGAGAACGCGCGACACACCGAACACGTTCGAGCGCCGTCCCAGTCGCTGGGAATCACCGTCGGCGCTCTTTAAGTAGCCCATCAAAGCTGGAACTGTACCAATGACCGACATCGGAGCCCCCGGAGACGGCCCGTCTCGACGCGACTTCCTGAAAGCGACCGGCGCCGGCGGCCTGGCCGCCGCCGCCGGCTGTACCGCCCCGACCGGCCGCGACCAACAGACCACCCAGCAGCGAGCCATGCAATCCCAGACCTCACTTCCATCCACGAGCCCCCCCGAGATCGTGAACGTCGACGAACAGGGCGGTAAGGTCACGCTCAAGTCCGCGCCCGCGACGCACGCGGTCCACCCCCTGGACTCGATGGGCGGCCCCGTCGAGCTCCCGCAGGTGTGGGCGTTCCAGGCCGACGACCGCGACCCCAGCGTCCCCGGTCCCATCCTCCGGACGACGGAGGGCGAGGACATGGAGGTCACCCTGGACAACACCGAGGGCAAGCGCCCCCACACGCTCCACTTCCACGGCGTCCAGAAGACGTGGGAGAACGACGGCGTGCCCACGACCACCGGCATCACCGTCGAGCCCGGCGAGAAGCACACCTACCAGATCCCCGCAAACGTGCCCGGCACCCACCTCTACCACTGCCACTTCCAGACGCCGCGGCACATCGAGATGGGCATGTTCGGCATCCTCCGGGTCGACCCGAAGGGGTACGAGCCCGCCGACCGGGAGTACTTCATGACCCTCAAGGAGTGGGACTCCTCGCTCTCGCGGATGATGGCCGGCGAAAGCGCGAGCTACAACCCGCGCAAGCGCAACCCCGACGTGTTCACCATCAACGGCAAGTCCGCGCCCCGGACGCTCCACCCCGAAGACGGCTCGCCTATCATCGTCAAGCAGGGCGAGACGGTCCGACTCCACATGGTCAACGGCGGGTACATGTCCCACCCGATGCACATCCACAACCACCGGTTCCAGCGCGTCGAGAAGGACGGCGGCGTCATCCCGGAGGCCGCCCGCCACGACATGGACGTGACCAACATCGCGCCCGCCGAGCGCCACACCATCGAGTTCACCGCCGACGCCGACCCCGGCATCTACCTGATGCACTGCCACAAGGTCAACCACGTGATGAACGGCCGGTCGTACCCCGGCGGGATGCTCAACGGCGTCGTCTACGAGTCGGCGATGGACACCGACATCTTCGCCCAGCTGATGGAGTACGCCGGCTACCAGGGGTAGGACGATGACGCGAGGCTACACTCGCCGGCAAGCAATCAAAGCCGGCGCAGCGGCGACGGCGGCGGCCGGCGCGACCGGACTCGCCGGCCCCGCGGCGGCCCAGTCCGGCGGTGACCTCTCGTCGTGGTTCGAGGGCGTCTCGAACTACGACGGGATCGTCGACGAGACGGGCCAGTCGGAGGTCACAGTCGAAGTGGGCGCGGCGGGCAACAACGGCAACTTCGCGTTCGGGCCGGCCGCGATCCGCGTGGACCCCGGGACGACGGTCGTCTGGGAGTGGACCGGGAAGGGCGGCAGCCACAACGTCGCGGCCGAGGACGGCTCGTTCGAGAGCGAGATGACCGGCTCGACCGGCCACACCTTCGAGCAGACGTTCGACGAGACTGGCATCACGAAGTACGCCTGCACACCCCACAAGGCGATGGGAATGAAGGGCGCGGTCGTGGTCGGCGACGAGGCCGCGTCGTCGGCCGAATCTACCGGCGGCGTGACGCTGGGCGCGAACGAGTACGCGATCGGCGGGAGCGTGCTCGCGGGGCTGCTCTCGCCGCTGGCCTTCGCGCTGGTGCTGTTCAAGCGCGACCCCGACAGAGGGGAGCGGTAGCGGTCGGACGACAGCGGTCATCGCGGTCGGTATCCGTCTCTCACGCGCTTCTTCCATTCGTTTCACCGTCGGACCGCTCTTCTCGCGCGATCTCTCGGCCACGCAAGGACTTATCGTCCGCCGTCGAGAACCGTCGGTGATGCCCGAAACCGACTCCTCCGCCGGCTCATCCCGCGTTCTCGGCCCGATTCGGATCGTCGGGACCTCCCTCGCCCGCCAGTTACTGGGCTTCGTTCTCGCGTTCGTCGGCCTCCAGATACTCGCCTGGGCGCTCCGGAGCGGGTCGGTCGGCTCCGGCGTCGCGCACGCGGCCATCGGGACGTTCGTCGCGCTCAACGGTCTGTATCTCGGCGGGGTTCGCCCCCGATAGCGCCGCGCCGACCGGAGAGGATCCGGGAACCGGCGACCGAGCGGCGCGAACGGGCTCGAGAGGCTCCGTTGAAATCCCCAATTGGTGATATGTTTCAGTAACCGTGCTGAATACACAGCGCGTATCGGTCACTCGAGCACGGACAGGGACCGAGCAATATCAGATGAAGTACCCGGACTGATGGATATTGGAAGCACTAGAGTACGTGCATCGGTGACTTGTACGGATAACAAAAACTTCGGCTGCCAGGGTAGCTCCGAGTAGAGTAGATCCGCTGTGCTTGGAGACACGAGTGTGTGCCCACGCTCTATCGCAACCCTGAGCAGATGCTGGGAATTATATACAAGAGAGAGACCATTGTGAGTCGGGAACGCCACAATGGTATCACTACTAGCCGTAGCTGGTGTCGTTGTCGCCGTGTTCGTCGGGTTCAACATTGGCGGGTCGTCGACGGGCGTGTCATTCGGTCCGGCAGTCGGCTCGCGCCTCGTTCGGAAGACGACGGCAGGGGTCCTGTTCGTCGGTTTCGCGCTTCTTGGCGCGTGGACCGTCGGTCGGAACGTCATCGCCACAATGAGTAGCAGCATCGTACCTGCAGCCCAGTTCACACCCATCGCAAGCGTCGCCGTCTTGTTTTTCACCGGCGCGTCGCTACTCATCTCGAATCTCTACGGCGTTCCAGCCTCGACCTCGATGACGGCCGTCGGCGCCATCGTCGGACTCGGTCTCGCGTCCGGAACGCTCAACCAGGCACTCATGTTCACCATCGTTTCGGCGTGGATCATTGCGCCGCTATTGAGTTTGACCATCGGGGTCGTGGTCGGGCGCTACATCTATCCGTACCTCGATCGTTACGTCGCGTTCACGAAGTTCGATCTCCACCTCATCCAACTCGACCGGTCGGGATCGATTCCGCGTCCGCGATTTAACACGAACGCGTCGCTGCAGGACATCGCTGGATCGCTCTCGGTGGTCGTCATCGCCTGTTATATGGCGTTCTCCGCGGGTGCGTCGAACGCGGCGAACGCCGTGGCGCCCCTCGTCGGCGAGGGAGGGTCACTGACGGTCAATCAGGGAGTCCTGCTCGCGGTGTTCGCCTTCGGGTTGGGCAGTTTCACCATCGCCCGCCGCACGCTGGAGACGGTCGGAGACGATATCACGGAGCTCCCAATCCTCGCGTCGCTGATCGTTTCCATCGTGGGTGGCACCGTCATCACGATCCTCTCCTACTTGGGGATACCCGCGAGTCTGGCGGTGAGTACGACATCGACGATTATCGGGCTCGGGTGGGGTCGGGCGAGTCGAGCGGCGACACTGGCAGAACTGGCGACACCCGCGCCCGAAAATCCGGATCTGGATGTCTCGACGGGAGCGTTGGTCACCTCACGCGTCGAAGAGGCTCCTGCAAGCCCGACGATCGGGGATATCGCCCGACACGAGGAACCCGTAGACGAACCGAAGGAGATGCCGGACGTGCCGGATATCGGCGCGGAAGGGCCGGCTGATCTCGACGAGCAAAGTCTTTTCGACCCGAGGGCAGCCAAGCGTATCGTCGTACTGTGGGTGTTGACGCCGACACTGTCGGTTGTTGCCTCCTACCCGGTATTCGCGTTCTTGTTGTGAACGAGAGTCGGAGAACTCGCGGAAGGCGAGGCTCTTTATCTCGGAGAGCACAGACTGCTGACGACAGGTGTCGCGGATCGGCGAGGATTGTATCGAAGATTAGATTCGATGCATCTGACGACTTATTCTCAATTCTCTGTATCATACCTCAATCCCCGACTCACCGTGATTCTCGTGAAGTGTTCTCTCTGCTCATGCTCTGTCCCAACGACAGAGCCTCTGAATTCAGCACAATTCCGACCAGGTGCTGAGGGTATCAACAAAGCCACTCAAGAACGATCGGTCGAATCCGCTCGGAAGCGCCCGGAGGCCCACGTGAAGACGGCGAACAGGACCCAGGAAATCCCGAGCCAGACGAACCAATCGACACCGAAGAACCCGATGTCGCTCGGTCGGGTCAGACCCAGGTAGACCGCCGCGAGTCCGAGCACGAAGTAGAGGAGGGCGCCGTACCGTTCGAGCCACGCCATCAGCCGGTCGGGCGTCAGCCATTCGAGCGGAGCCATCGCCGTGCCGGGGACCAACGGTCGCGCCGGTGATAAGTGTCCGCCCGGAAAAACGACCATCTCGATGCCGCGGCCAGTGCCCGCAGCCGCCGGGAGTTGCGGACCGAGAACCGGCGACCTACCGGTACCCGTCCCGCCCCTCCGCGGCCAGATTCCGAAGCTTCGCCACGCGCTCGACGGTCGGCGGGTGGGTCTCAACGTCGACCGGGAGGCCGGCGAGCGGGTCCTCGCCCTCGGCGGGCTCCGTCCGGACGATGCCGTGGGGCAGGAAGCAGAGCTCCCGGACGCCGCCGGCCCGGGCGTCCTCGGTCGGGGGCGCGGGCGCGTCGTCGTCGAGCGTCTCCAGCGCGGCCGCCATCGCCGCGGGGTCGCCCGCGAGCAGCGCGCCGGCGCGGTCGGCCGCGAACTCCCGGTACCGCGAGAGCCGGCCGCTCAGGACCACGACCGGGAGCGCCAGCAGGCCGAGCGCGACCCCGCCGAACAGCGCGGTGAACACGACCAGGCCGGCGAACGCCAGCAGCGACTCGGCGCCGAACGGGGGCGCGTCGACCAGCGCGGTGCTGACCGCGTAGCCGACCACGCCGGCGAGGCCGAGCGCGACCGTCCGGACCGGGCCGGCGGCCCCGGAGAACAGCGAGTACTCGTCGTTGGCCAGCGCGGGGAGGAACGTCGCCAGGGTCATCACCGCGGCGTCGCGGTTCCGGAGGTGCGCGAGCTCGTGGGCCAGCACCGCGTCGAGCTCGTCGCCGTCGAGTCGGTCGAGCAGCCCGGTCGAGACCACGACGGTCCCGCCGCGGAGGTCGCCGACGGTGAAGCTGTTGGGGACGTCGGTCTCGGCGACCGCGAGGGTCGGTGGGGTCACGCCGGCGGTCTGGGCCAGCCGTCGGAGCCGGCCGTGGAGGTCGGGGTACGCCGACTCGTCGACCGGGCGGGCGTCGGCCGCCGCCAGCGCCTCGTTGCAGGTGTACCGGAGCTGGGCCCACGCGAGCGCGAGCGTGGCCAGCCCGACGAGCGCGACCCACGCGCCGACGGGCAGGCTCCCGCCGACCAGCGGCAGGAGCCACGGCCGGAGCAGGTACGCGAGGACGCCCACGAACAGCGCGTCGGCGGCCAGCACGAGCGCCAGGGTGGCCGCGACGCGCCGGCCGAGGGCCGAGCGGTCCGACGGGCGGTCGTTCGGAGGGGAGTCTCGGGACATGGAGGGCGGGCTGACTGGGCCTATGACGGAGAGGAAGATATATCTGACTGAAAGTTTTCCTCTCGTTCGTGGCACACGAACGCCGCCGCGCCGCCCTCGCCGCCCTCTGCGTCTTCGCCGTCGCCGTCGCCGCCACCCTCCTGCCCGCCAGCGGTTTCGGGAGCCAGCCCGCTGGCGTCGGCATCGGCGGCGGCGGTCCCGACGCACCGCCCGGCGCCGGAGGCGGCACCGACGTCGAGCGACAGCCGACCACCGCAACGTCCCCGCCGACGGTCACGACGACGAGCGGTCGAGACGAGACCACGACGACTACGACAACCACTACCACCACGACGACGACCGCCGCCGCCGGCGAAGGTGACGTCGGCGGAGGCGGCGGCGAGGACCTGCTGGGCGCCGCCGCCCTCGCCGCGCTCGGTCTCGTCGGCGGCCTCGCCGTCGTCGGGTTCTGGAACGGCACGCTGGCGCTCGGCACGGCCGGCGGAGCGATACCGTTCACCCTCACGGTCGGCGGCACTCCCATCGGCGCGCTGATCGGGGGCGTCCCGACCCGGACGATGTCGCTGGTCGTGGGGCTGTCGGGCGCCGTCCCGCGGCTGCTCGACGACGCCGCGTCGCTGACCGGGGCGGTCGGCAGCGGCCTCGGCAGCGTCCTGGGGGCCGCCGGTCGCGGGACCGTGGAGGCCCTCCGGATCGGCGCCGGGGGCCTGGCCGCGACGTTCACCGCGGTCCCCCGCGCGCTCGCCGGCCTCGGCGCCGGCGGGGGCCTGTTCGCCAGCCTCGGCAGCGTCAGCGTGCCGAGCTTCGGCGGCGGGAGCGAGAGCGCGGACGCCGGAACCGCCGGCGGCCGCCGGACCGCCGAGCCCGAGGACGTCCGACCGCCGACCGTCGAGGAGGCCTGGGAGGCGCTGCGCGACCGGGTACCGGTGCGGAACCGCCGCGCCCGGACGCCCGGCGAGGTCGCCCGGGCCGCCGCGCGCCGGGGCTATCCCGACGAGGCGGTCCGACGGC
This sequence comes from Halorussus rarus, assembly GCF_003369835.1. Lineage (NCBI taxonomy): Archaea > Methanobacteriati > Methanobacteriota > Halobacteria > Halobacteriales > Haladaptataceae > Halorussus > Halorussus rarus. The sequence continues at coordinate 352,444 of NZ_QPMJ01000004.1, forward strand.
TCACCGACGCCTTCAGGGAGGTCAGGTACGGTGACCTGCCCCGGGACGCCCGGACCGACTCGGCCCGGTCGGCGCTCGACCGGCTCCGCGACTACTGGGGTGACGACGAGTGATTCCGCGGCTCCTCGGCCGCGCAGTCGCGCGGCTCCAGCGGCCCCGCACGCTCCGGATTCTCGGCGGGGGCGCGCTCGCGCTGGCGCTGGGCGTCGCCTTCCTGCCGCGGCTCTTCCCGGCCGCGGTGTTCCGCCCGCTGTCGGCGCTGGTCGCCTCGCCGGCGGCCATCCTCCTCTTCGGCGCGGCGGCGGGCCTGCTCGGCGTCCAGGCGGTGCGCGCGTCCGCGACCGGCGCGGTCGACGACGCCGACCGGGCCGACCGCTGGACGCCGACCAGACCGCCCGAGCGGGCCTACTACGACGAGTACCGGACCGCCGGTGACGACGTCGACGCGGTGTTCGACGTCGCGCCCGACGAGGCCGACAACTTCGCCTCGGGCCGCCGGAAGGCGCACAAGCGGATCCTGCAGACCGCCATTTCAGTCGTCGCCGACGTCGAGGGCGTCGACCGCGATACCGCCGCCGACCTGGTCGGGTCGGGCGCGTGGACCGACGACCCGCGGGCGGCCGCCTTCCTCGGCAGGCGCAACTACGCGCCGCTCCGGATCCGCATCCGGGACTGGGCCAGCGGCGAGCACTTCGAGCGGTGGGCCGACCGCGCGGTCGCCGAGATCGAGGCGCTCGACCGCGACGACGTGAGCGACCGCGAGCGCATCGACGCCCGCGACCGGTCGCCCGTCACCGAGACCGACGAGGAGCCGGTCGTCGAGGACCCGGCGGACGTCCCGGGACCGGGAATCAACGACAGTCCCGTCGAGAAGAGCGAACCGGCCGAAGCCGCGACAGCCGGCGAGACGGGTGAATCCGTCGGAAGTGCCGAGACCGACGAGAGCGGGGAAGCGGCCGAGAGCGCCGCCGTGACCGCCGACGGCGAGGCGACCGACGCGGAGCAGGAGGTGGCGGGGCGATGAACCCCGGCGTCCTCGCCACCCTCCTCCTGCTGGGCGCGCTGGCGGTCATCTACGCCGCCGCGTTCCGGGTCGCGAGCAACGAATCGGGCCCGACCGACCGCGACCCGGGCGGGTCCGACTCCGGCGACGAAGCCGACGATTCGGACGCGGAGGCGGCCGACCGGCCGGGCGAAGCGGCGGCCGGTGACGGATCGGAAGCCGGCGACGGGTCGGCCGACGACGACGGCCCGCCGGCGGTCAGCGTCGGCCCGCGGTGGGACCCGGGGACGACCGTGGCCCTGCTCGCGGGCGCGGGCGGCATCCTGACGCGGAACACGACGATGTTCCTCGCCGGGGTCGTCGGCTTCGCGTTCGCGGCCTACCGGTACGGCACCCGAGCGCCGTCGCTCGACGTGGCGGTCGAGCGCACCGTCTCCGACCGGTCCCCGCTGCCGAGCAGGGACGTCGAGGTCGCCCTGACCGTGCGCAACGAGGGCGACGAACCGCTTCCGGACCTCCGAGTCGTCGACGCGGTCCCCGAGCAGTTGAGCGTCGTCTCCGGGTCGCCCCGCCACTGCACCAGCCTCCGGCCGGGCGAGGAGGCGACGTTCGAGTACGCGGTCCGGGCGCGGCGGGGCATCCACGAGTTCGGCGAGACGACCGTCGTGGCCCGGAACGTCGGCGGGAGCGCCGAGCGGCGCGCGAGCCGGCGGGCCGCGACGCCCGACGCGCACGCCGACGACGCGACCATCACCTGCCGGACCCGGGCCGACGACGTCCCGCTGCCGGCCGACACCTCCTCGCACCCCGGGCAGGTCACCACCGACTCGGGCGGCGAGGGCGTGGAGTTCTACGCCACCCGGGAGTACCAGCCCGCCGACCCGATGAGCCGGATCGACTGGAAGCGCTACGCCAAGACGCGCGAGCTCACCACGGTCGACTTCCGGGAGACCCGGGCCGCGACCGTGCTGGTGGTCGTCGACACCCGGACGCTCGCCCACGTCGCGCGCCGCGACGGCGAACCAGACGCTGTGGAGCTCTGCACGTACGCCGCCGAGCGACTGGTCGAGGCGTTCGTCCGGCGCAACGACCGGGTTGGCCTCGCGCTGTTCGGCCCGGAGGAGCGGTACCTCGACCCCGCCGGCGGCGACGAGCAGGTCGCCCGCATCAGGGCCGAACTCGAGGACACGACCCCGTCCGACGAACTGGACGTGGGCATCTTCTCCGACCGGCGCCGGAAGCGGGCCAACGAGTCGCGGTTCGACACGCTCCGCAAGCGCGTGCCCGCCGGCGCCCAGGTCGTCTTCCTGTCGCCGATGGCCGACGACTACGCGGTCGAGGTCGCACGGCGGTTCCGGGCGTACGGCCACGCCGTGACGGTCGTCAGCCCCGACGTCACGAGCGAGGTGCGGTCGGCCGCGGACGCCGCGCGAGAAACGCCGACCCGCGAGAGCGCCACCCCCGGCGCCGCGCTCGAGCGCATCGAGCGGTCCGAGCGGCTCGCCGCCGTCCGGTCGGCCGGCCTCCAGGTCGTCGACTGGTCGCCCGACGAGCCGATCCGCACCGCCGTCTCGAAGGCCACCGCGAGGTGGTCGGGATGAGTCTGCGCGAGTGGCCCCGGTCCGACGACGAGAACGGGCGGGTCCCCGAGCGCCGGGCCACCCCGTTCGGCGGGACGGTCGCCGTGCTGGTCGCGGTGCTCGCCGGCGTCGCGCTCGGGGCCGCGAACGGGACCATGCGGCCGGTGCTCGGCGGGCTGGCGGGCGCGGTGGTCGTCGCGCTCGGCGTCCGGGCCGTCCAGTCGGAGACGAACGCGCGCCGCGCCGTCGGCAGCGTCGGCATCGTCGCCGGCGTGTCAGGACTCGCGGGCGTCGCGGTGCTCGACGGCGGCGGGCTCGCCCTGCTGGTCGGCTCGGCGGTCGCGGCGGCGGCCGTCAACGCGACCGTCGCGTTCGACGAGCGGGTCGAGCGCCCGGCGGGACAGGCCCTCTGGCGGTCGGCCACGGTGCTCTCCATCGGGGCGGTCGTCGCGGTACTGACTTACTCGGGCGCGCTCGGGACCGTGCTCCGGGTCGGCACCGCCGGCGCCGTCGACGTCGCCACGTCCAGCCTGCTCGCGATGCTGGTCGTGCTCCAGCTGGAGCTGCTGGCGGTCGTCGAACTGCTCCACTGGACGGTGCCGGTGCTCGACCGGTGGCTGCCCGAGCACCGAGACGTCCGGGCCGCGACGCTCGACCGGTTCGACGTCCGCTTCGAGGACGTGCCCAGGGCCTACTGGGCCGCGCTCGGGCTCCAGGTCCTGCTCGCGCTCTCCTCGTGGGGGCCGGCCTGGTTCGCGGGGTTCCTCGAGACGATGTCGGTGTTCGGCCGGGCGGTCGGCCTGGTGCTGGCGACCGGCGTCCTCCACGTCCCGCTGGCCGTCCTGCTGGTCGGGCTCGCGGCCGTGCTGGTCGCCCGGGGGCTCCAGGTGCTGTTCGTCGGGTGGGCCGGCACCGACCCGCCGCGGGCGGTCGCCTACGCCGCCGGCGGAGTCGGGACGTTCGTCGCGGTCGGCCTGCTCGCGGTCGCGCTCCCAGACCCGGCCGGCGGACTCGCCGGCTCCGTCGGCGCCGACTGGGCCGAGACGGTGGCGTCGGTCGGGCTGACCGCGACGGTCGCCGGGTCGGTGGCGGCCGTGCTGTTCGTGGTCGCGGCCGCCCGCCGACTGGTCGCGGTGCTGGTCGCGCCGTGGGTCGCCCGCGACTCGGCCGGCGGATTCACCGTGGCCGCGGCCGCGCTGGTCGTCGCCTCGCTCGCGGTCGCCGACGCCGGCGGGTCGGCGTTCGCGGTCTTCGGCGGCGTCGCCGGTGCGCTCGTCGTCCACGACCTCGGGACCAACGCCGTGGGCCTCGGAGCGCAGGTCGGCTCGGAGGCCGAGACCCGCGCGGGCGAGGCCGCCCACGCGGTCGGAACGCTGCTGGTCGGCGCCGCCGGCGTCGTCCTGGCCGGACTGGTCGCGGTCCTCATGGGGCTGGTCTCGCCGTCGCCCGCGGCCTGGCGGGCCAGGCTCGCTGTCGCGCTCCTGCTGGTCGCGGTGCTGTGCTTCGCGGTGCTGTTCGAGCGGGAGTGATTCCGGAGCTGGCTCTCGTGTCCTCTCGAGGACCGTTCCCCGGAGAGATAGTTTCTCCTCGGAGGACGGCTTCACTCCCGGTCTGCGCCCAGCGTCATCACCGTCACGCGCGCGACCGAGTCGAAGTCCCGGAGGCGGTACACCAGTTCGCGGACCTCCGCGGCCGGACCCCGACAGAACGCGGTCTCCAGGCACCACTCGCCGCGGTGGACGTGGCTGGTCGCGGTGATGACCTCGCCGAACTCGTGCTGGACCGCGTGGAGGTCGTGGACCACGTCGTCGTGCTCGTAGTCGTAGGCCAGCACCGCGGTCACCGGTCCCTCGGTGGACTCCAGTTCGGCGTGGGACTCGACGTACTCGCGCATCGCCTCCCGGACCGCCCGGGAGCGCGAGTCGAGGCCCTGGGCCTGCCACGTCTCGTCGAACGCCGCCAGCACGTCGTTGGGAACGTTGAGACTCGTTCGCATGTCCGCGGCTTGCTCCCCCGTGCGGTTGGGTATTTCGGGTTCCGACCGCCGGCCCGGCGGTCGGGGAGTGCCGTCCCCCGACGCCGCGACGCCACACCAGAACCTTTAAGATTTAGGTTTGCCTAAAGCTCGCGTATGGCCGCACGTTCCGAGGCGAATCGCGACGAAACCCTCGACGAGGACCGCGAAGCGGAGTCCCCCGCGCTCTCGCTGCTCGAGACGCGACCCGGACGACGCGTACTGACCGAAGAGGGCAACACCGACGGCTGGATAGCGACCGACGTGACCGTCGACGTTCTGGAGTAAGAGGCCCCGGCGTCCTTCTGCTGTCGTCGGGCCAAGGGGGCCGACCGACGAACGTTCGGAGTGAGCGATAGTTACTGCTTGCGTATTCTTCCTCGATTCGTGCCTGGTGCCCGCACATGCTAACCGGTAGCAAGCAGCAACCGCGGACACGGACACTACGAGCGATTGACAGAAACCGAAAACGGAAACTTCGCCGTCGCGGACTATATTTTTGGTTAAGGCAAAATATATTCTCGTACGGAAAAGCTCAAGTGGGTGGCGGTCGAATCTACGGATGCAATGAGCACCCAGAAGACCGTTCGTCAGGAGGCAGGCACCGTCGAAGAGAACCCGGTGCGGCTCGACCGGGAGAAGGCCGAGCAGATAATCGACGCGCTGAACACCGACCTCGCCGACGCGTACGTACTCTACCACCAGCTGCACAAGCACCACTGGAACGTCGCCGGCGCCGAGCACAACGACATCCACGTCTTCCTCCAGGAGGCCTACGAGGAGGTCGAGGAGGCCGCCGACGAGCTCGCCGAGCGCGTCCAGGCCATCGGCGGGGTCCCGCACGCGAACATGACCACCCTCTCGGAGGCCGCCACGGTCGAACCCGAGGACGAGGACGTCTACGACATCCGGACCTCCTTCGAGAACGACGTCGAGATGTACGGCGACATCATCGAGAGCTACCGCGAGCACATCGAGCTCGCCGAGAACCTCGGCGACTACGCCACCGCCGAGATGCTCCGCGAGCACCTGGAGCACCTCGAAGAGCACGTCCACGTCATCGACCACTACCTCGAGGACGACACCCTCGTCCAGTAACGTCGTCGACCGGCGCCGGGGAATCCCGGTGCCCTCGGAGGACGGTACCGCCGCCGGGCCTATCGTCCGGCCCGAACGGTTCTTCGTTTCTGCGGGACACGAAGGGTAGCGCCGCGACCAGCGGCGGCCCGAAGGAAAGACGACGCGGTGTAGGTGAATCGTCGGAGAACGGAGACGAGTAGCTGGCCTCCGACGGAGACTGGGGCGACGAAGTTCGACGAGTAGAACGGGCGAGCGCTAGTCGTCGGCGGTCGGCGGTCGGCGGGTCTCCCACGCGGACTGACACCCGGCGTCGCAGAAGGCGAAGAACGTCACGTCGCCGTCGGCCTGTCGGACCGCGACCGGGTAGTCGCTGTCGAGTTCGAACGCCGAACCGCACTGGGAGCACTCGCCGAACGACCGGCCCGACCCGTCGTCGACCCGTGCCGCGGCGACCAACCCTCGACCGTCCGCGACGACGTCGCAGCCGGCGTAGGTGAACGAGACCCGGATGTCGCCGCTCGCCGACTCAACGAGCCGCTCCAGGCAGTCTGGATCCACAACGTCGTAGAGGGCCGGGAGGTCCCGCACGCCCTCGCCGACCACCGCAGCGACGGTCTTGGTGACGCCCTCCAGCATCGTCTCGCCGTCGTCGAGACTGTAGGAGTGGCCGAGTTTGCCAGTCATTTCTCGTTGCGGAGGAGGTGTGCTCCGGCAAAAAATCTAGGGTTTTCGTTCGGCTCTGACACAATATTTAGGGAGAATACTGTACATTACGTAAATAGTCTGTCGGAACCGGCAGCGCCGGGCTCAGTCCTCGGCGACGTCCTGGCCCAGGTGGTTGAACGGCCGGACGTGTTCGTCGAGCGTCAGCCGCTGGCTCTCGACGGTCACGTCCATCTCGGTGAGTTCGGCCGCGATGGTCATCACGTCGGCGAGGTCGGCGGCGATGCCGGTGACTTCGAGGTTCCCCTGGCCGGCCAGCAGTTCCCGGACGTTGACGACGCCGTGAATCCCGAGCAGTTCGTCGGAGACGTCCGCGAGCCGGTCGGCCGCGACCGTGCAGGTGAACACGACTTCGAGCGGGAACCCCGCCGCCTCGTAGTCGATGTTCGGCACGTACCCCAGGATGACGCCCCGATCCTCCATCTTCTCGATGCGATTGCGGACCGTTCCCTCCGAGACGGGCAGGTGGTCGGCCATGTCGACCGGCGTGAGGTTCCGCGCGTCCTGCTGCAGGAGATAGAGAATCCCTCGGTCGACTTCGTCGAGGTCGTCGGCGCTCATCCAGTGACGGTTCTTCGGTCCCGTAAATGAAACTTGTTGTCGCGTCGCCCGATGGGAAGCCGGGTGCCGACCATCGGGGAACCGATGTCGAGACCACCGCCGACCGAGCGTCGCCGCCCGCGCCGGTATTACGCCCGCCCCGATTCGGTAATAACAATCCGTTTAGGTTCCCTTTCCCTATCGTCGGCGAGGATGATACCGGGAGACGCGGTCGGACTGTTCGTCGGGGCGGTCGCGCTGGGCGCGGCCCACGGCATCGAACCCGGGCACGGCTGGCCGGTCGCAGCCAGTTACGCGCTCGACCAGTCGAACAAGTGGCTCTACGGCTTCGCCGCCAGCCTACTGCTCGGAATCGGCCACCTGGTCAGCAGCATCGCGATGGTGGTCGTCTTCTTCCTCGCGAAGCGCTACTTCGAGTTCACCCAGATCAACGACCCCATCGAACTCCTCGGCGTCCAGATCGGCGGGCCGGTCGGCATCGTCGCCGGCGTAGTCCTCATCCTGCTCGGTATCCGGGAGTACTTCCACGGTCACAGCCACTCCCACGTCGGGGACGACGGGCACGGACACGGTGACGGAGAGGGACACACGCACGACCACTCGCACGACGACCACGGGCACGGGCACGCCCACCACGGCCACGACCACTCGCACGACGACCATTCGCACGACGGCCACAATCACTCGCACGAAGACCACGAACGTGAACACGGTCGCGAGCACCCGCACGACCATCACGACGAGGACCGCGGCCTCCTCGGCAAACTCAAACTCGCTATCCCCTTCGTCGGCGGGCACGGCCACGGGTCGGCCGAAGAGGCGGCCGAGCGGGGACTGTGGGGCATCGCCGGCTTCGCGTTCGTCCTGGGGTTCGCCCACGAGGAGGAGTTCGAGATCATCGCGATGTGCGCCGGGTCGAACTACTGCCTCTCGCTGATGACAACCTACGCGCTGACGGTCGTCGTGGGCATCGTGACCCTCACGCTCCTGCTCATCGCGGGCTACCAGCGCTACGAGGAGCGGGTCGAGCGGTACACCGACTACCTGCCGGCGTTCTCGGCGGCCGTGCTGATACTCATGGGCCTGGGGTTCGTCACGGGACTGTTCTGAGTTCGGTCGGTCCGTCTCGCGGGCGGCCCGCTCACCGCGGTCCGTTCACCGGACCTCGCTCATCGCGCCCGGTCGTCGCGCGTCGCGAGCAGTCGGATTCCCTGCCAGACGGCGACGCCGAGCGCGGCGCCGACCAGGACAGCCACCGGGTCCAGGCCGCCGGCGTGGCCGGCGTGAAGGGGGAGAAGGGGCATACCTCGTCGTTCGGTCCCGACGGTCGTCAAGGTTTTCGTCCCGGCACGTCGCGACCGAGGAGTTAGATCTGTATCGACCGATGAGAACAGTCAGTCGATAGGACGTACGCACGAAACGGCCCTGCTACCGGTGATACTGTACGTCCTGCTGACGGCGACGGCGGTCAGGCGAGCGATGCGGTGACGAGATGCAACCGCCGCCGTCATACAATTGGTTTGATCGGTGACCGCCGCGCGCCGTGTTCCGGTCTGAGGCCGCAGTCGATGACCGGTCGTCCGACGGTGCCGTTCGACTCCGGTCACTTCGCGACCGACCAGAATCGAACGCTCTGGGGGACCCGCCACAGGGGTTCTGGGAGGTCGCTCTCCGACGGGTCGTTCTCCCGGACTTCGTGGCGCCTGTGCTCGACGAGCCGGCGCACCTCGAACCCGACGTCGACGAGGGCGTTGTGGAGGTCGGCGACCGTCCGGTCGAAGACGGTCAGCGTCGATTCGTACCCGTCGTCGATCGTGATCTCCCGCGGACCGGGGTCGAAATAGTCGCCCTCGACGGTCCCCGTGTCGTCGTCGAGATTCTCGGAGAGCGGATGCGGTACGCTGAGCACGAAGACGCCGCCGTCCCGGAGGACGCGGCGGGCCTCGCGGAGCGCCCTGTCGAGCCGTTCGACCATCTGGAACACCGCCTCGGAGGACGCGAGGTCGAACCGGTCGTCGGGGAACGGGAGTTCCGTCACGTCGCCCTCGACGAACTGGGCGTCGGCGCCGTAGAAGTCCCGTAACCGCCTGGCGTGGCGCAACTGCTCGCCGGAGAAATCGACCCCGACGACGGTCTCGGCCCCCAGTCCGGCCGTGCCGACGCTCCCCTGGCCTCCACCGCACCCCAACTCGACGTAGTCCTTGCCCTCGACGGAGGGGAGCACGTCGGCGGGGCGGCCGCCCGGAGCGTCCGGCGCGAACGGGGACGGGGCCGGCGGGAGCTCCCCGTCCGCCGTGTTCGCGTTCCACAGGGCCTGGAAGTCGTCGCTCCACTCGTTCCAGAGTCGCTGGTTCCCCCGACCGTGTTCGGTCATGGTTCGACCTCCGGGGGCGCGCGGTATCAGTATTTTGCGACTTTGGGACGCCATCGCACGGTGTCGATGCTCACCCCGCTTCGCTCGATGAGACGGCAGAACAGCAAACCGAAAGAGAGAGCGCTCACCGCAGGAATCCGAGCAGTTCGTAGTCGTGGTCGGGCGTGTACCGGCGGAAGAGGAGGCTGTTGGTCAGGACGCTCACGCTGGAGAACGCCATCGCGCCCGCGGCCAGGACGGGCTGGAGCAGGCCGAGGCTGGCCAGCGGAATCATCGCGGTGTTGTAGCCAAGCGCCCAGAACAGGTTCTGCTTGATCTTCGCCAGGGTCCCCTCCGAGACGCGGATGGCCTTCATCACGTCCGCGGGGTCGTCGCGCATCAGCGTCACGTCGGCGGCCTCGATTGCGACGTCGGTGCCCGACCCGATGGCCGCGCCGACGAATGCAGCCGCGAGCGCGGGCGCGTCGTTGACGCCGTCGCCGACCATCATCGCGTTACGGCCCTCGTCCTGGATGGCCTCGACCGCGTCGGCCTTGTCCTCGGGCAGCACTTCGGCCCGGACGTTGTCGGGATCGATGCCGACCTGCTCGGCGACCGCGCGGGCCGTGCGCTCGTTGTCGCCGGTGATCATCATGACATCCCGGCCCGACTCGCGGAGGTCGGCGACCGCGCGCTCGGCGCTCTCCTTGACGGTGTCGGCGTCGGCGACGACGCCGGCGAGTTCGTAGCCCCGCGGTTCGTCACCGCTCGTTCGTTCCGAGGCGCGTTGCGCCTCGCGGTCGATAGCGACGAGCATCGCGGTCTTGCCCTCGCGTTCGAGCCGCTCCATCGTCTCCTCGGCGGGCGAGACGTCGATGCCGCGGTCGGTCAGCAGCCGACGGTTGCCGACCAGCACCTCGCCGTGGGAGGTCGTGGCCTCGATTCCCTGGCCGGGCACGTTCTCGAATCTCTCGGGGCTCTCGACGTCCAGGCCGCGCTCTTCGGCGCCCGCGACGATGGCCTCGGCGAGGGGATGCTCGCTGCCCTTCTCGGCGCTCGCCGCGGCTTCGAGCACGACGTCCTCGTCGAGGTCGGGCACAGGGGCCTCGACTGCGCCGCCGTCCGCGGCCGGTTCGGCGTCGCCCCCTCCGTCCGCTCGGGGGCCGAGCGCGACCACGTCGGTCAGCCGCATCTCGCCCTCGGTCAGGGTGCCGGTCTTGTCGAAGACGACCGTGTCGACGTCCTTGACGCGTTCGAGCACGTCGCCGCCCTTGAACAGCACGCCGTTCTGCGCGCCGATGGAGGTGCCGACCATCGTCGCGGCCGGGGTGGCGAGGCCGAGCGCGCAGGGGCAGGCGATGAGCACCGCAGAGGCGAACACGACCACCGCGAACTCGAACACCGAGACGCCGCCGCCGACGACCGTCGGGCCGCCGGCCACCAGCCCCCAGAGCGGGAGCGACTGGACGAAGCCCGCCAGCGCCTCGGGGAAGAGGAACCACGCGACGCCCCAGAACAGCGCGTTGGTGATGACCGCGGGCACGAAGTACGCCGAGATGCGGTCGGCCACCTGCTGGATCTCGGGCTGGCGGCTCTGGGCCTCCTTGACCAGCTGGACGATCTGCTGGAGCGCGGTCTCCGAGCCGACCTTGGTGGCCTCGACCCGGAGCACGCCGTTCTCGTTGACCGTGGCGCCGACGACCTCGTCGCCCGGCGACTTCTCGACCGGGACCGACTCGCCGGTCACCATCGACTCGTCGACCGCGCTGTCGCCCTCGCGGACCACGCCGTCGGTGGGTATCTTCTCGCCGGGCCGGACGACCATCAGGTCGCCGACCTCGACGTCCTCGATGGGGATCTCGATTTCTTCGTCGTCGCGGACCACGGTGGCGGTGTCGGCCTCCATCTCCAGGAGCCTCCGGAGCGCCTCGCTGGCCTGACCCTTCGAGCGGGCTTCGAGGTAGTTACCCAGCGTGATGAACACCAGGATGAGCGCGGCGGTGTCGAAGTAGAGGCTGCCCGCGATGAGGTCGAACAGCACCGCGACGCTGTAGAGGTAGGCGGTCGACGACCCCAGCGCGATGAGCACGTCCATGTTCGCGGTCCGGTTGCGCACGACCGCGGTGTAGGAGTTCTCGTAGAACTCCTTGCCGAGGAAGTACTGGACCGGCGTCGCCAGTCCGAACATGAGCCAGCCGAGCGGAATCCCGAGCAGTTCGTCGGCGAGCAGCCCGTCGAAGAGGAAGTGCTCGAGCAGGAAGAAGACCAGCGGCGCCGACAGCAGCGCGCCGAAGACGGTGAGGTTGCGCTGGCGGCGGATCTCGGCCTTGCGGGCGTCCTCACGCCGGTCGCCCGCGGTCTCGCCGTCCTCGCCCGCGTCGTCCTCGCGAATCGGCTCGTAGCCCGCCGACTCGATGGCGTCGTAGAGGTCCTCTAGGTCGGCGTCGTCGGGGTTGTACCGGACCGTCCCCTCGTCGGTGGCGTAGTTGACCTCGGCGTCGACCACGCCGGGAGTGTCCTCGAGGGCGGTCTCGTTGGCCTCCGAGCAGTTCGCACAGGACATCCCGGAGATGCCGATCGTGACCTGCTGGGCCACCGGCTCGTAGCCCGCGTCCTCGACGGCGCCGTAGATCTCGCCGAGCGAGACGACTTCCGGGTCGTACTCGACGGTGCCCTCGTCTGTGGCGAAGTTGACGTTCGCCGACTCCACGCCGTCCAACTCGCCCAGGGCGTCTTCGACCGTCCCCGAGCAGTTGGCGCAGCTCATGCCTCGGATGTCGAGGTGTGCAGTTCGCGCCATGGTGGCCTCCTTGTGGTAACGTAGGGGAGCCACATTGATGCGAGTTTCCCCTTACAAATGAAGCCCGATAGGCACCAGATTCTTTTCAGGGCAAGAAAATTCACACCTCAATTTTTGTTTCTGAGTTCGCCTGGGAGCGCCCGGTTCCAAAACGACGAGCAGGTACCGCCGAGACGCGACCGCTCTCAGCGCGCCCCCTCCGGGTCCGATCGGTCGCCGAACGGCGATTCGCCGGGCAACAGGACGACCTTGCACCGACCCACGGGGATCCGGTCGACCTCGCCGTCCTCCTCCAGCTTGCCGAGGTGGCGGCTGACCGTCGACTTCGACCACCCGGTGCGCCTGACCAGGTCGGCCTGCTTCATCCGGCCGCCGCGCTCCTCGACGAGTTTGAGCAGCGCCTCCGCGCGCGTCAGGCCGGTGGTGACGACGAAGTCCGCCTCCGACGCGCGCGCCGACTGGCCGCCGCGCCCGGTGTCGGCGGTCCGACTGCCGGGGTCGTCGGTCCCCTCGGCGCCCGTACCGAGAACGGTCTCCTTGACGGTGGTGATAAGCCCCATGTCTCTACTTCCTCGCCCGTAGGTAGTCTCGCCGCGAGGGTAAACCCACGCGACAGTTTGGCCGGATTTCGACCGTTTTCGGTCGGGTTCACACCGTTCACGCGCGTAGACGGGGCGTAAGTCCGCTGGGACCCGGGTAACGACCGAATAGCCAGTTGCACGCCCCCTGGTCGACCGTTTCGGACCGTTTCACGCGAATACTGCGCTCGGACGAACCAGGAGACGCCGGCGGCGATTGGGAGCGCGGAGGCCGGGTCACGACTCATGGACCCGCTCGCCCCGGTGGAGGCGCTCGGCGATGGTGTAGGTCTGCTCGGCCGACCGCCGGGTCGGGACGTGGGCCGAGAGGTAGCGCGCGGTCGCGACCAGGTGGACGCGGGCGTCGGCCGGGTCGTCGGTCAGGTCGAACTGGCGGAAGGCGGCCTCGACGTTCTGGAGCGTGTGGAAGTCGGCGTCCTCACGGAGCAGGCCCTCGCCGAGGACGCGCTTGAGCTCGGCGGGGTCCCCTCCCTCCCAGAGGTACGCCGCCACGAGTTGCCCGGCCCTGTCGACCTCGCCCTCCTCGTCGAAGACGTCGAGCAGCGCCGCGCGGAGGTCGTCGGGCGCGTCGACCTCGGTCCCGTCCGGGATCGGCGCCGGCGGGGTGTTGAGGAACCGGTCGAGGTAGACGCTCATCGCGCCGGCGAACGCGCCGCGGTAGCCCGCGAGCGAGTCGGTCCGGAGCGCGGCCCGGTGGACCGCGTTGGCGTACGAGTAGGTGTGGTGGACCGTGTCCCAGTCGTTGAACTCGTTCGAGGTGCCGAACTGCGCGACCCGGACGCCGGCGGCCCGGGCTACCGAGCCCGCGAGCTCCGCGGGGGTCGCGCCGTTCTGGACCGCGGCCTTCATCGCGGTGACGATCTCCTCGGGGTCGTCCGAGAGGAGCGTGTCGACGAAGCCGTCGGGACCGTCCCAGGCCCGGTCGGCGCCCGCCTCGGCGAGCGCCGGGAGTTCGTCGTACGCGTCGAAGACCAACTCGGCCACGTCGACGGGCTGGCGCCACGACGACTGCTCCTCGGAGCGCGCGGCCTGGGTCAGCCGGGGAATCACGCTCGGCAGCACCTCGTCGGCGTGGTCCCAGCCGACGCGGTCGAGCGCCTCGCAGGCCTTGTTGATGAAGTCGAACGTGTGGCCCGCGTCCATGTAGAGGTGGTCGGTCGCCGCCAGGTAGAGGATGTCCGCGACCTCCTCGGAGTCGAGAACGGCGACGGCGGTCCGGAGGCACCGCTCGGCGCCGTCGCGGTCCCGGACCTCGACGGTCTCGCGGAACCAGTCCTCGAGCCGGTCCCGCGAGAGGTCCCGGGCCGAGAACGACGGCTGGTCGAACGCGGGCGGTTCGCCCTGGCAGTCCTCGGCGACCCGCGAGAGCCCGGTGTACAGCGCCCGCTTGCGGTCCTCGGGCCGGAGCCCGTCGTGGAGGTTCGCCATCGCCGAGAGGACGGTCAGCCCGGAGCTCCAGCCGTCCTCGCGGTACTGCGCGCCGAAGGTCAGCCCCTCACGGAGCGGGTCGGTGTACGGGACGTCCTCGTCGGCCAGCCCGACGACCGACTTCGCGAGCACGAGCCGCAGGCTCTCCTCCAGGCCGGTCCGGAGTCGGTCCGTCCAGTGCTCGACCGGCGGCAGGTCGGGGTTGGGGTGCGGGTCGACGTACACCTCGCCGTCCCGGACCTCGACCGGGAACGCCCGGACGTCGTCGGCCCACGGGTCGAAGGTGTCGCCGCACGAGAGCTCGAACCGGGCGTGGTGCCAGTGGCAGGTCAGGATGCCGTCGTCGACGGTGCCATCCGCCAGCGGGAACCCCATGTGCGGACACCGGTTGTCCACCGCGCGGAACTCCCCCTCGTGGTGGAACAGCGCGAGCGCCCGGCCGTCGGCCCGCGCCACCGTGCGGCCCTCCTCGCGGAGGTCGTCGGCGTCGGCCACGCGCACGAACGAGGCGTCGTCGGCAGCGTCGTTAGAGTCGTTCGTCGCCATACCCCGAGAGTTGTGAGCGTACCACAAAACGGTTCCCGGAAGCGAGTTTTGGTAACAAATCAGATATTTGCAGCTCCGGAACCCCGACGTCAGGACGCGGAGACCGGTACGTCTTCGTCCGCCGCGTCGCCCGAGCGGTCGTCCGGCGTCCCGCCGGCGTCGTCGCTCCGGTCGGGGTCGACGAGGTCGACGTCCGAGAACGCGAACCGGGCGCCCCCGTCCGACCCCGCCTCGGCCGACACGCGCCAGCCGTGGGCGTTGGCTATCGTCTCGACGATGGCGAGGCCGAGGCCGGTTCCCGTAGCGGTGGTGGTGTACTCGTACTCGAAGACCCGCTCGCGGTCCTCGGGCGGGACGCCCGGCCCGTCGTCCTCGACGAAGAAGCCGTCTCCGAGCGCGCCGACCCGGACCGTCGCGGGGGCGTCGTCGGAGCCTCCGTCCGCTGTCGAGGCGCCGTGCTCGACGGAATTTCGAAACAGGTTCTCGAAGACGTTCCGGAGTCGGGTCTCGTCGGCGTAGACGGCCACCTCGGGGTCGATGTCGAGTTCCAGCGCGGCGTCGCCGGTGTCGGTGGTCCGCCACGCGTCCTCGGCGAGGGCGGCCAGCGGGACCACCTCGCGCTCCTCGATGGTCCGGCCCTCGCGCGCGAGCGTCAGCAGGTCCTCGATGATGCGGTCGATGCGGTCGAGGGCCTCGTCGGCCGCCTCCAGGCGGTCGCGTTCGCCGGTCTCCAGCGCGAGCTCGACGTTCCCCTTGGCGACGTTCAGCGGATTGCGGAGGTCGTGGGACAGCGTGCTCGCGAAGCGTTCGAGCTGGTCGGCGTGCTGTTCGAGCTCGAGCAGGTAGCGCTCTCGCTCGGTGACGTCCTGGACGACGAGCACGTGTCCCCGGACCGAGCCGCGGGTCGCGAGCGTCGAGTCGTCGACCGTGAACTCGCGGCGCTCCCCGTCGCGGTAGCAGAACGCGCGGTCGACGAACTCGCCGCCGTCGCCCACGAGTTCGGGCGCCGCGTCGTCGAGCGGGTCGCCCGCGCCGTCGGCCACCGCCGGGAACAGCCGCTCGGCCCGGCGGTTGTAGTCGAGGACGCGGCGCTCGCGGTCCACGACGAGGACGCCCTCGTCGAGCTGGTCGAAGACGGTCATCCGGGCGACCGGCGTGACGTCGAACGTCTCCTCGTAGAACACCGACCAGCCCGCGAGCAGGCCAACCAGGACCGACCCCACCACCAGGACGCCGTTGGCGGGGCCCACCGGCTGGAAGGCGATCGCGAACGGGAGCAGGAACTGGACGGTCATGGCCGCCGCGAGCAGTCCCGTCCGTCGGCGGCCGAGACGGGACCGCGAGAAGCGGTGCTGGACGAGGAGGCCGAGACCGGCCAGATACAGGAACACTCCCGGGAGCGTGACGAACCATCCGACTCCGGTCACGCCCGTCAGGTAGGGGAAGGGGTCGGTCAAGAGCCGGAAGCTCGGCCAGACCAGCCCGTGGACCGGATTCGTGGCGATCACTGCGGCCTCGACGACGTAGTAGGTTCCCAGGACGCCGAGGAACCGCCCGCCGACCCACTCCGACCGGCCCACGTACAGCACCGTGAAGACGAACCAGAGCAGCAGGATTCCGTTGCCGACCACCTGGTGAGCGTGGAACGCGGCCTGCGAGAGCGCCCGGGTCGGCGCGTACAGCTGGCCGAGGACGAACCCACCCACCACCGCGTGGGCGCCGAGTATCCCCGCGAGGGTGCGCATCACGTCGGATTCGTTCCGTCGCCAGAACAGTAGGCCGGCGCCGGCGGTGAAGACGCTGGCGCAGGCGACCGCCGCGGCGAACGTCGTCTGGGCGGACGGCATCAGTCGGACCTCACTACTATCGAGATTCTGATACTGAGGGGATAAACGTGCGGCAGGATATGTAACAGCACTTATTACGGGTCGGGTTTCCTCCAGATGACCGCTCGGGGACCGTCGTTCCGGGGTCTGTGAACTGTAATGAACCCGGACCCGTCTCGACGCTAGTCGAACGAGTCGAGCCGGCGGGAGAACGACACCGGCGCCGAGGCCGTCCCGTCGCCGCGCCGGGCCGGGTCGACGGTTCTCGCCGGTCCGCGCTCGTCGAGGAGGTCGGCGCGCTTCTCGGCCAGCGTCCGAGCGAACGTCTCCTTGGCCTCGAGCCGCTCGTCTTCCCAGACCCGGATGCGAGCGTCGGGGATGTGGCGACGGTGGTGGAACCGGAGCTCGACCCGCGCGAGCATCGCGATGAACGAGTCGAGGAACTCCTCGACCGCCTCGTAGTCGGGGTCCTCGGGTTCGAGCAGCAGCTCGACGGTGTCGTACCACTCTACGAAGAGTTCGTATGCCTCGGGGTAGTCGTTCCGGGGGTAGGTGTCGACCATCGCGTCCAGCGAGTCGACCACGAACCCCCTGGTCGAGCGGTCGGTCACCCGGAAGTCACCGAGGGTGTACTGCTCGTTCAGGTCGACCGACTTCAGTCGGGTCCGGAGGTCGCTGTACGTCCGGATGAACTCGTTTGGGACGTGGTGGCGGTACTGGTACTTCCCGACCGCCTCGGCGTTCGTGCGCTCGAAGGTGTCGACGGTCCAGTCGACCGCCGCGTCGATGTCG
Source organism: Halorussus rarus (assembly GCF_003369835.1). Taxonomy (NCBI): domain Archaea; kingdom Methanobacteriati; phylum Methanobacteriota; class Halobacteria; order Halobacteriales; family Haladaptataceae; genus Halorussus; species Halorussus rarus. The sequence continues at coordinate 369,749 of NZ_QPMJ01000004.1, forward strand.
TCCTTCGCGTCGGGGGCCACGTCGAACTCCCATTCGTGGACGTCCTCGACCGGGAGGTAGCGCCGGCCCGCCCAGTGGTTCGCCGAGGGCGCGATGTAGAAGTCGCCGTCGAGCGACCGCTCGTCGACCACCTCGCCGTAAACGTACCAGTGGCGCGGGAACCGGACGTCGCGGTCACGTTCCGACGCGAGGTGGCGGTCGGTGATGCAGCTGAGCTTGTGGAACCGCGACCCCGAGACCGGGTAGCTCCGGGACGCCTCCAGCTCCACGAGCAGGCGGTAGCAGAGGTACTCGGCCGGGCCGAAGTCGCGGTCGCCGTCGCTCACCGGCGGTCACCTCCGACGCGAACTGACCGGTCGCGGCGCCCGCGACCATTCCTCGTCGAGTGAGTCGGTTGTGCCTCCACGTCGATAGCACCTCGCGCCGCGGTGACTCGCCGGCGCGGGTCCGTTACCGGCCGAAACGAGTCGTCTTGCGCGCGTCTTACACGGGGGTTCTGAAAGCGCCATCATAAATGTTCGTGTTCCCGATACGTTTTCCTTCGTACTCGATACGTGGGATAAGATACGGAGCGCACGACGACGCCGGAGGGCGCTCGATTGCGGACGACGTCGAACGGCTACTGCACGGACGCCGCGCGGCGGGCACAGCGATGGCCGGCTCAGGCCGCTTCCTTGAGCTCCTCGTACTGCTCCTCGAACCGGGTTCGGCACGACGAGCAGCAGAACTGGTAGAGGTCGCCGTCGATGCGGGCGGACTCGCCCTCGTTGGTGACCGAGTTGCCGCACTCGTCGCACTCGAGCGCGAACTCGACGCCGCGGGGCTCGGGGTGCCAGGCGGAGTCGGTGAGCAGTCGGACGTCGTACTCGCTTATCGCGTCGGTGTCGAGCGCGTCGGCGAGCAGCGGTTCGACCGCGCCGTCGCGCAGGCGGGCGTGGAACACCACGTTCCCGCCCGCGGTCACGAACACGTGCTCGACCCCGTCGATGTCCTCGACGCCGCTCCGGACCTCCGAGACCCGGCCGGGTTCGACGCGGAGGTCGACGAGCACCGCGACGCCCTCCGAGAGCAACGACCGGTCGAGGTCAGCGGTGAACCGCCGGACGACGCCGAGTTCCTTCAGGCGGTCGATGCGGTCCGAAACCGTCGGCGGCGAGAGGTCCACCGCGTCGGCGATCTCGTTGTACGGGCGGCGGGCGTCCGCGACGAGCAACTGCAGGATTTCGAGGTCTGTTTCGTCGAGCTCTCGCATTATCAACGCAATTGTGTGTCCACGATAGAAACACTTTTCGTCACGTCGCGGGGACGTTCGGAGAACCGGAATCGGCGAGTAACGGGACCAGAAAACGGTACGGAGCCGCTCGGCAGCCCGCTCAGTCGTCGGCCGGGACCGCCCCGCCACGCGCGCACTCCAGTCGCTCGGTCACGTCGACGGTCCGGCCGGTCTCGGCCGCCTCGTAGGCCGCCTCGGTGAGCGCGGTCACCCGGAGCCCGAACGCTCCGGACACCGAGGGCTCGGTCCCCTCGGTGACCGCCCGCACGAAGTCCGCGAGCTTCCGGCGCGTGAGCGTCTCGAAGTCGCGGTCGCCCGTCACCTCGCCATCGTAGGTCGCGCCGCCCTCGCAGACCGTGAGCCGGTCTTCGGCGTACCGGACGTGCCCCTCGGTCCCCCAGACCACCAGTTCCTCGTCGGGTTCGCCGTTCGTGCCGTCGCCGACCACGCCGACGCTGGCGGTGACGGTTCCGTCCCGAGATTCCCGGGTGAGCGAGAGCGCCAGCGCCGAGTTGACGTCGACGTCCTCGCCGCGGTCGTCGACGAGCGCTGCGACTTGCCGGGGCTTCGCGTCGAGCGTCCAGAGCAGCGCGTCGAGCAGGTGGCTCCCCGAGTCGTAGAGCTGGCCGCCGCCCGAGAGCGCGGGGTCGGTCCGCCACGACCCGCGCTGGAGCTCGATCCAGTCCTGGCCGAGGTAGGCGTTGGCGGCGTGGACGTCGCCGATCCGCCCCGAGGCGACCACGCGCTTGAGTTCACGGAACAGCGGGTCGAAGTGGCGCTGGTAGCCCACCTGCAGGACCCGGCCCTGCTCGTCGGCAGCGTCGACGAGATTCGCGGCGTTCTCGACGCCCGTGACCATCGGCTTCTCGAGGAAGACGTCCGCGCCGGCGTCGAAGCAGTCCATCGCCTGCTCGTAGTGGAGGGTGTGGGGCGTGACGATGTTGACCGCGTCGAGGTCCCGGTCGGCCAGCATCGCCGCGTGGTCCTCGTAGGTCGGCGCGTCGTACGTCTCGGCGAACGCCCCGCGGGCGCCCGCCGAGACGTCCGCGCCCGCGACGATCTCGACGTCGTCCATCTCGTCGTAGAGTCCGAGTTCGATGCTGCCGAGGCCACCTAGCCCGATCGCGCCCAGTCGCAGTGCCATACCCTCGGCGGTGGAGTTCTTCAATGTAAATCTATCGATTGACTGTAGAATCGTGGGAGCGTCTCTGTAACCTCGACGGAGAATCCGCCTTCGTCGTCGCGTCACTTTCCGAAAATACGTTTTCGGCTTACAGTCGCTTCTACCCCGCCGGTGACGTGTCGCTCTCCGCCCAGAATGCCTAACTTCGGCCGACGTCTGGTTTTAACAGGGGAGCGATACGATGGGGGAAATTGCAGTTATCCATATGGATCTGATGTCGAAAGGGGGCGGCGAAGCGGTCGCCATGAACGTCCTCGAGGCCCTCCAGGGCGACCACGACGTGACGGTCCTGACGCTGACCGATCCGGACCTCCGCGAGCTCAACGACTACTTCGACACGGAGGTCGACGTCGGGGACCTGACCGTCGAGCGGGCCGGCTACCTCGCGCCCTGGATGAACGAGCGGTTCGGCCTCAAGTACTACGTGCTCCAGAATGCGCTGCTCGGACGGTACGCCCGGCGCCGGAGCGACGGGTTCGACCTGCTGGTCAGCACCATCAACGAGCTCGGGCTGGAGTCCGACTCGGTCCAGTACGTCCACTTCCCGTTCGACTGGACCGTGAGCTGCGACCGGCGCGAGCACATCTTCCACCCCACCGTCGAAGAGGACTCCCTCTACGAGCGACTCGCGACCAGGGTCGCGGGGGTCGACCGGGACGACATCCAGCAGAACGCCCTGCTGGCCAACTCCGACTGGACCGCCGACGTGGTCGAGGACGCGTACGACACCCGGCCCGAGGTGGTCCACCCGCCGGTCGACACCCGGGAGTTCGAGGACCGGCCCTGGAGCGAGCGCGAGGACGGCATCGTGACGGTGGGCCGCATCGAGCGCAGCAAACGCATCAAGGAACTGATAGAGATCACGGCCGGCGTCCGCGAGCGCGGTCAGAACCTCCACCTCCACGTCGTCGGCCCGACGGTCGACGAGGAGTACCGCGAGGAGGTCGAGGCGATGGCGGCCGGCCGGGAGTACGTCGACCTGGAGGGCGAGCTCCCCCGCGAGGAGCTGGTCGAGTGCATCTGCAACCACAGGTACGGCATCCACGGCAAGCGCTACGAGCACTTCGGGATGGCGGTGGCAGAGCTCGCGGCCGGCGGCGCCATCCCGTTCGTCCCCGACGACGGCGGCCAGCACGCCATCGTCAACGACCGCGAGGAGCTGCTCTACGAGAGCGTCGAGGACGCGATAGACAAGGTCGCCGCGGTCGCGGCCGACCCCGACCGCCAGCTCGAGCTCCGCCGGCCGATGGGACCGACCGCGATCCGCAGCCGGTTCGGCCGCGAGCGGTTCCAGCGCCAGATCCGGCGGATCGTCGACGACGCGCTCGACCGGCCGACCGCCGGCGTCCCCGGCGCCGCGACCGACGCGCGGACCGAACGCCCCGCGAGCGGGGACTAGCGGTTCTGGTTCTGCGGTTCCCGGGCGATCAGACGAGTTCCGCGTATCGCGCTTCCAGCGCGTCGGCGGTCCGCTCCCATCGGTAGTTTTCGGTCGCGTGCGCTCGACAGGCCCGCCCGGCGGCCGCCCGCTCGGCCGGGTCGAGGTCGGCCCACGCGGCCATCCGGTCGGCCAGCGCCGACGCGCCGACCGACTCGACGACCAGGTCGGTCGGAACCCGGGGGTCGTCGTCGTCGAGTCCCGACAGTATCTCGGTCGTGCCGCCGACCGGGGTGGCGACGACAGGCGTCCCCGACGACAGCGCCTCCAGCGTGGCGAGGCCGAACCCTTCCAGTCGCCGGGTCGGCAGCACGAAGCAGTCCGCGGTCGCGTAGGCGCGGGGCAGGTCCTCGTCGGGGACGTACCCCAGGAACGTCACTCGATCGGCCAGGCCGAGGTCGGCCGCCCGCGCCTCCAAGTCGCCCCGGAGCGGGCCGTCCCCCGCGACGTAGAGGTGGACGTCCGGACGGGTTCGAGCGACCCGGGCGAACGCCCGCAGGAGCATCCCGTGGCCCATCCGCGGCGAGAGCCGCCGGACCGTCAGGAAGGCGGTCTCGGCGTCGGCGCCGCCGTCGGGGGTCACTGCGGCCGCGCGGTCCGCATCTTCCGCGTCACGCTCCGCCCCGTCCCGACCGCCGGCGGGGACCATCGGCTCGTAAGTCCCGGCGTCCAGGCGGTACCGTTCGGTGTCGACGCCGCCGGGAACGATCTCGGGCGCTGCGACCGGCCCGTGGACCGCCCGGAGCTTCCCGGCCATAAATTCACTGAGCGCGAGCACCTGCTCGCAGTCGGCGAGCACCGACCGCTCGATTCGCTCGCGGAGTTCGGCGTTGAGCCGGCGACGCGCGGCCGAGAGCCGGTCCTCGTGGCCCGCTCGGATTCGGTACTCGGTGGCCCACGGGCTGTGGAACGTTGCGCTCCGCGGGACCGCGTCATCGACGAGCAGGTCGACGATGGGGTCGGTGACGGTGCCCTGGAAGCTCACGAGGTCGGGGTCGGGCAGCGAGTCGAGGTGGTCGCGGACGCGCCGGACGGCGCCGGGAACCTGGGCCGCGATTTCGGGTGCCGACTGCTCAGCGACGGAGAGGTCGCAGCGTGCGACCCGGACGCCCGCCACGGTCTCGCGGGCGGGGACGTCGCCCCGGCGGCGCGTGAGGACCGACACGCCGTGACCCCGGTCGGCGAGCCGCCGGGTCGTCTCGTGGACGTAGCGACCGGTCCCGCCGGAGCCCGGGTCAGGGTAGAAGTCGTGGGCGGCGACGAGGAGGTGCATGGGGGAACGACGCCGCTGACGGACAAAGGGCTCTCGGCCGACGTAGACCATCGTTTAAGTGGCCGGCCCGAGACGACTCGGCCATGACCCTCCCTCCGAAGCGATTGGCTGCCGAAGCCGTCCCAGTCGCCGGGATACTCGCGTTCTGGAACCTGCTCGCGCACGTCGTCCAGATCCAGAACGTCGGCGGGCCGGTCCGGACCGCCGGGGTCGTGATGGCCGGCCTCTACGTCGTCGTCCGCGGCGTCGCGCTCGCGCCCGACGTCCCCCGGTTCGCGACCGACGACGTCCGCGTCGTCCTCTACGAGAACGCCCGCGTCGCGGTCCCCGCCGGCGCGTGGTTCGTCGCCGCGATGGCGGTCGCCGCGCTCGACGCATCGACCGGCTACGGCCACTCGCCTCTAACGACCGTCGTCGCGAGCGCGCTGGCCGGTGCGGGCCTCGGCGTCGTCGGCATCTACGCCGTGGCAGCGGGATACAGGACGCTCGGCGAAGGGAGCCTCGGCGGCGGAGACGCCGGTTCGACAGGCGACGACCGTCCAGCCGACGGCGCGTCCGCTGACGACTGACGACATCGCGGAGATCGACTGACGCCGCGATTCTGGCCGTCCGGGGAACGAGATCGGCGTTCGTGACAGCCGAATACGTTTGCGTTTACGTAAACGCGAGGCTAGTACGGTTCCCGGCACCGCTCGGTCCGCCTACCGCGTTCAGGTCGCCCGGCGCTACGCGGACTCGCGCCGGTAGTCGTCGAGCCACGGCGGCGCCGTCCGGTCCTTCGCCCACTCGAACAGGTCGCGCTTCTCGTTGGCGTAGTAGAGCCGGTAGGCCTCCACGTAGTCGTCGGCGGTCCACTCGCCGGTGACCTGCGGCGGATCGCTCGGCTCGCCCGGCCAGTCGAGGGCCGCGACGGCCCCGCTGTCCAGCGACTCGACGGTGGCCCAGCTCCCGTGGGTCTTCTCCGGGGAGTGGTCCCACCGGTAGCGCCACTCCTCGTGGGCCGCCTCGGCGTACGCCCGGAGGTACTCCCAGTTGTCGAGCGCGGCGGCGGCCCACCGGGTCAGCGGGTGGTCGGCGTGGGTGTAGTAGAGCGCCTCGCGGGCCTCGGGGTCGTCCGCGGCGTAGCCGTTCAACTGGACCGCGGTCGTCAGCACCATCGCGTTCTCGAACACCGACGAGAGGACGTGGGCGTCGACCAGCCACCGCGCCGTCTGCTCGAGGTCGCGGTCCAGCCAGAAGGCGTTGACCATGGCGGACGTACGGGTCGCAGGGGTTTAGCGGCGGCGCAGGCGAGGAGTGTGAGTCGCGACTCGGCGAGCGCTGCAGGAAAGAATTTCTTCGTCAGTCGTCCGCGGCGTCCGGCGCCGGACTCGCGTAGTCGGCCGGCGCACTGTCGGTGGTCGGCGCGTCGTCCCGCCCGTCGGCGTCGAGCGCATCGACGTTCGCGAACAGGAAGCCGGCGAACCCGACCCGGATGAGCACCGAGATGTACTGCTGGATGACGGTCGTCCCGAACTCGGTGAACCAGCCCGCCAGCGAGATGAACGCGAACGCGATGAGCATCCCGATGAGAAAGAGGAGGAGGTTGCGCGACTTCCAGTGGAGCAGCCGGCGCTCGTCGGGCAGCTCCTGGGCGCTCCGCCAGATGGAGCCCAGGAACAGGTACGCGAGCACGAAGTGGCCCCCGATGACGATCGCGATGGAGACGAGGCCGAGCAGTCCGCCGGCCGAGGCGCCGAACTGGAACGCCACGACCTGCAGGGCCGGCAGGCCGGTGACGAACGCGAGCGTGCGGCGCGGGACGTCCGCGAGCATCGCGGTGACCGCCCACAGCAGCGAGTAGGCGACGACGTCGTTGGCGAACGTCGGGAGGAGCAGCTCCCGGCCGTTCACCGTGACTGCGCCGACGCCGCCGGCCGCGAGCAGCCCCGTCGCGAGCCCGACGCCGACCACGCCGATCATGACGTGGCAGTACCGCCGGGCACGCTCCGGCACCCGCCGGAGCCACGCCAGCAGGACGACGAGGGTGACCCCGTAGGCGCCCGCTGCAGCCCCGTGGAGGACCGACGCGCTAATCATCGTCACCACCCGCCACCGCGTCGAAGTCGAAGCGACCGGTCCCGGTCGCCGGATCCCCGGCGTCGGGGTCGACCCCGCCGGCGACGTCGCGGTCGACGCTCCGGGTCTCGAACGCCGCCAGCATCGAGCGCAGGTCCTCGGTCCGGTCGGCGAGCGCGTCGGCGCGCTCCCGCACGTCCCGCATGGTCTCGACCGTCTCGTCGGCGGTCGACGCGAGTTCGTGCGAGCGGTCGGCGACCTCGATGGCCGACTCCCGCACGGTCTCGACCGCGGCCGCCACCTCCTCGGTCGCGGCCGCGCCGTCGTCGGTCGCCCGATTGATCTCGGCCATCGCGTCGTCGACGTCGGTGACCGTGGTGGTCAGCTCCTGGAGCGTCTCGCCGGTGGCGTTCACGATGTCGACGCTCACGTCGAGCTGGGACTCGGTGGCCTGCATCTCCCTGGTGACCTCGGTGACGTCGGCCCGAGCGCCCTCGATGATGGCCTCGATCTCGTCGATGGCCTCCTGGGTCTCGGTCGCGAGCTGTTTGACCTCGTCGGCGACCACCGCGAACCCGTCACCCTCCGCGTCGGCGTGGGCCGCCTCGATGTTGGCGTTGAGCGCGAGCATGTTTGTCTGCTCGGCGATGTCGTCGATCAGGTCGGTCGTCGCCCCGACGTCGTCCATCCGGTCGTCGAGGTCGTCGACCAGTTCGCCCAGCCCCGCGACCGCCTCGGCGATCTCGTCCATCGCCTCGACCGCGTCGGTCGCGCGCTCGGTTCCCTGCCGGCCGACATCTGCCGCGTCGGTGGCCTGCCCGGCGACCTGGTCGGTCGTGGAGGCGACCTCCTCGATGGTCGCCGAGAGGTCGTTTGCCTCCTCGACCGCGCTCGCGAGCTGGTCGGTCTGGTCGGTGACGTCGTCGGCCAGCGCCCGGATGTCGTCGGCGAGCTCCTCGTGGGACCGCTCGACCTCGGCGGCGTCCTCGGCCACCGCGTCGCTCGCCCGCTCGACGTCGGCCGCGAAGTCGCGGATCTCCTCGATGGTGCCCGACAGGCCGACCGCCATCTGGTCGTACGCGACGCCGATGCGGTCGATGGCCTCGATGTCGGCGTCGGTCTCGAGTTCGTGAGAGAGGTCGCCGTCGGCCGCCGCCGACATCGCGTCGGCGATCTCGTCCGCGCTCTCGCGGAGCCGGTCGTTCCGGCGCTCGGCCTCCCGCTGGGCCTGTTCGGCGCGCTGTCGGGCCTGCTCGGCCTCCTCGCGGGCCTCCTCGGACTCCTCGAACGCCGCGCCGAGCGACCGGCGCATCGCGTCGAACGACGACGCCAGCGTCCCGAACTCGTCGGCACGGTCGCTCTCGGGCGAGACGTCGAGGTCGCCCTCCTCGATGGCCTGGGCGGCGTCGGTCAGATTCCGGAGTTCGACACCGACGCTCCCGCCGAGGACGATTCCCAGCAGGCCGACGTGGAGCGCCAGGACGAACAGCGTGGCGGCGACCGCGCTGGCGGGACTCCCGCCCGTCCGGGTCGCGTCCAGCGCGAACAGGACGCCGAACGCCATCGTCACCGCGAGGGTGACGAACAGCGCCGCGCCGATGCGGTGGCTGTACTTCCCCGTGATCCACTCGCGGGGCGAACGTGTACTCATTACGACGAGTCTTCCTAACTACCTCAGTTATACCTTTGGGCGCGAGTATCAGATGGGATAATTGGCGCCGAGAGACCCTGATACGTACGGGTGTCCGAGCCGGTTTCCGAATCGTCGTATCGGCCCGGTAGAGATTGCCGACGAGCGGATCGTTCCGTCGACGACCGTCGCTCACGAACCATGCGCCGCGAAGTCTGCGCGCTCCCTGTAGGGTCTCGCGTCCAGTTCTGAGTGCGCGAGCGAATAGGCGAGCCGACCGCGGCGGTCATTCCAGACGGCGAACAGCGTTTTACCCCTCGCTACCGTTCTTCCTCCGGGAACTATGGCGGAGTACGACTTCGACGGACGCGTGGCGTTCGTGACCGGGGCGGCCCGGGGGCAGGGCCGCTCGCACGCGCTACGGTACGCCGAGAACGGCGCCGACGTGGTGTGTGCCGACATCGCCGAGACGACCGACGAGTCGACCTACGAGCTCGGCGACGAGACCGAACTCGACGAGACCGTCCGGGAGGTCGAGGAGCGGGGCCAGCGGGCCCTCGGCGTCCAGATGGACGTCTCCGAGGAGGCCGAGGTCGAGGCCGGGGTCGAGGAGGCCGTCTCGGAGTTCGGCCGCATCGACTTCCTCGCGAACAACGCAGGGGTCGCGCCGGTCTCCGGGCTGATGGACCTCGACGAGGAGACCTGGGACCACGCACTCGACGTGAACCTCAAGGGGATGTGGCTCTGCGCCAAGCACGTCGGCGGACACATGGTCGACCGCGGCGAGGGCGGGCGCATCGTCAACACCTCCTCGACCGCCGGGATGGTCGCCTCGCCGGGGCTGGGTCACTACACCGCCGCGAAACACGGCGTGCTGGGGCTCACGAAGACCCTGGCGATGGAGCTGGCACAGCACGACGTGACGGTCAACGCGGTCTGTCCCTCGGCGGTCGACACCCCGATGACCGGCGGCATCGTCGAGTCCATCGGCGAGGAGATGGCCGAAATCGCCGAACAGTCCGGCCCCGACAACGTGCTCGGCGAGATAATCGAGCCGGAGGACGTGAGCGCGGCGTTCATGTGGTTGTCGAGCGACGACGCCCGGTTCGTCACCGGCATCGCGCTCCCTGTCGCCGCGGGGGCGACCGCGATTTGACCGACCCGAGACACTTCGGGGGTAGTCACCCGTGAACTGGAACGAGTTCCTCGACTACGACCGGAATCGCATCGCATGGTGGCTCTACGTCGTCGCGTTAGCGGTGGGTGTGGTCTACATCGGCTGGTCGTTCGTCGGGATGTTCGTGCTGGGCGTGTTCCTCTACTACGCCTCCCGACCCATCTACGACCGGATCGACGAGTACATCGACAGCGACGGCGCGGCGGCGGCGCTGACGCTGCTGGGCATCGTGACGCCGATTCTGCTCATCATCGGCTACGTCGTTCTCGTGGGATTACGCGACGTGGCGTCGCTGTCGGGGCTCCCCGGGAGCAGCCTGATAGCGTCGTTCTTCAACGCCGAGAGCCTCACCTCGAACCAGCAGAACCTCGTGAACATGCTGGTGAACAACCCGGGTCAGCTCCAGTCGGTCGACACCGGCCGGCTTCGACAGGTGGCGAGCGCCGCCATGGCCGCGCTCGGCGCGGTCGTGGGCGCACTCGTCCTCGTCTCGCTGTCGTTCGGCCTCGCGTTCTTCCTGCTCCGGGACGACGACCGCATCGCGGCGTGGTTCCGCGACGAGATGGCCGCCAAGGGGACGACTGGCCACGCCTACGCCCACGCCGTCGACGACGAACTGGAGACGGTCTTCTACGGGAACGTCCTGTTCGTGCTGACGATGGCCATCCTCGCGGCGGTCGTCTACTACGGGTTCAACTTCCTCGCGCCGGCGGCGCTGACCATCCCGTTCCCCATCCTGCTCGCGCTGCTGACCGGGGTCGCGAGCCTCGTCCCGCTCGTCGTCGGGAAGATCGTCTACGTCCCCGTCGTCGGGTACCTCGCGTGGATCGCCTCCCAGCAGGGCGGCGTGACGATGATTTACCCCATCGGCCTGCTGGTGGTCTCGTTCCTCCTGCTCGACATCCTGCCCCAGACGTTCCTCCAGCCGTACATCTCGGGCAACGACATCCACATGGGCATCATGATGTTCGCGTACCTGCTGGGCCCGATGCTGTTCGGCTGGTACGGGTTCTTCCTGCTCCCGCTGTTCTTCGTGCTGGTCATCCAGGCGGTCCGCATCGTCGTGACCGACCTCATCCACGGCGACGAATTGACGCCGGACGTGGACGCAGCGCCCTCGCTCGGCGAGCGCGACCTCGGCCAGAGCGGCGAGGAGGACGGCGACGAGTCGGCGTCGGCCTCGTCGTGATCACCGGTCTTTCTCCAGGAACACCGGCGTTCCCGGATTCCCCGCGTCCCGGTATCCCAGCGACCGGAGCGCGTAGACGAGGTCCGCGAGCGCGTAGTCGGCGTCGGCGGTGACGGGTCGACCGTCGTCGGTGTAATCGGCGGTTCGCGCCCGGAGGTCGTCGAGATCGACCGCCCGCGGGAAAGTGTCCGTATCGACTTCTGAATCCGCGTCCGTCTCGCCCGCGACGGCTGTCGAGGCGCTGGCCGCCCGGGAGCGCGTCTGCGATGACAGCGCATTCTCCGAGTCCGCGGCGTCCGCGAGCGCGTCGCGGACCGGCCCGTCCGTCGGATCCAGTTCGTACGCTTCGCGCTTCGCCGCGACGCGTGCCCGGAGGTCGTCGTGGGTCCGCCGTGCCGACCGGTCGGGGTCCCGCACGCGCTCGACGCGGTCGACGAGCCGGCGGTTCTCGCCGACCGCCGCGTCCCAGTGCTCGACCGCCTCGGCGGCGAGGTTCCCGAGGTCGTCGGGGTCGCCCGCGAGTCGGTAGTCCTCGGGGACGCAGTCGTAGATCCACGGCTCGTCGCGCAGGACGAGCACCTGCCCGCTGGCCGCCTGCTCGAACGGGGTCCGGGCCATGGTCTCGTACTCGCTGGCGCAGACCGCGAGGTCGCCCCGCCGGAGCGCGGCCTCGTAGGTCTCGCGGTCGGCCTCGGAGTGGGCCTCGACCCACGACAGGTCGGCGTACTCGTCGGGGACGTGCTCCATGCTGGTCAACAGAGTCTGAATGTCGTACTCCTCGTGCAGGCGTTCGCCGACCGCGAGCAGCCTGTCGGCGCGCTTCTTCTCCCAGAGCGACCCCGCGAGGTGGAGGTACCGGGGCTCGTCGGCGTACGACTCCTCGAACCCCGAGAAGTCGATGGGGCTGCCGGTCTCGGCCGCCTCGTCGAGGGCCGCCTCGACCACCTCGGGCCGGAGGACGTCGGTCGCGCGCTCGCGGAGGCGGTCGGCGTCGACGCCGGCCTTGAACCAGATGCCGTCGGCGAAGACCGCCGCCGCCATCGCCATCCTGCTCTGGAACGGCCCGCGGTACGAGCAGTAGCGGTACTTGAACGGCACCTGGAGGTCGTGGACGTTGGCGATTAGGTCGAACGGCTCGACGTCGGCGGCCCACCGGTCGGTCCGCTCGCAGAGCCACTTGTGGAGGTCGAACCGGCCGGTCCGGCGCTGGTCGACCACGCAGTCGAGGTACGCGCCCCGGTCGTAGATCTCGCGCTTCAGCGCGGCGAGTTCGGCCCAGCTGTAGCCGCCCTCGGTGAAGATGTCGGCGCTGGGTTCGTCTGCATCCGTTTCCGACAGCTCGGAGTCGTCGCCGTGCGGACCGAAGGGCTCGGCACGAATCGCGGTGACCTGCTCGCGGTCGGCCAGAATCGGCTCGTCGGGGACCTGCGGCGGGACCAGCCAGTAGACGTGGAGGTGCGGGTCGCGATCGAGCCACCCGTCGACCCACGTCGCGGCGTCGCCGAGGGTGCCGTTCGCGCTCGGGTCGTCGGGCCGGTAGAGTTCGGGGACGATGAGGACGCGCATGGTGGAGAGGTCGCTTGTGGTCGCATGGGTGAAAACGGCGGTGAGCAGTTTGAACGTCTCGGCCGTTCTGGACGTCTATCTTGTCGGCCGGTGCTCGACGAACAAGTAAGTCGAGCCCGAGAAGAACGTCAACGGCAGAGAGAAGCTAGCTACTGCCGACACCCATGTTACAGCGACCGCACAGTACCGCAACCGCAACAGCCTCACGCCTCCCCAGCCTCCTCCCTCGTTCGCGTCGCTCACTCAGTCGTCCCTCGCGCGGCGTGGCGGACCCTCATGGTCCGCCAGCGTGCGCCAGTTCGGACAGATCACCGAGCGACGCCCGGCCGACAAAACCACCGTCGAGTGGATGAAAGGGTCCGCCCGGTCGCGGTCACGCGAGCGAAGCGAGCGTGACCGCGGGAGACGCGGTTCGTCTCCCGGCGCACCGCTTGGTCGTCTGAGCGACCCCTATCCGAGGCGAACCGAAGGTGAGCCGAGGATATGTCGGTCAGCGACCGCGACCGGGCGGGGGCTTTCGAGAGGTTCTTCACGGCGGCCCCGCTGACTGGTGCTGGTCACCTCCTACTTTCATATCCAGCGATTCGTCCCGTTCCCAGTCGCGATTCCGAAACCATTAGCCCGCAGCGTCCCAAGCCCGGAGTAATGAGCGACCTGCTGGTGCGAGCGGCGCGGGGCGAGCGAACCGAGCGACCGCCGGTCTGGCTGATGCGGCAGGCCGGCCGGTACATCCCCGAGTACCGCGAGATCCGCGAGGACTACACGTTCCGCGAGGCCATCTCGAACCCCGAGGTGGCCGAGCGCATCACCCTCCTGCCGTGGGACATCTTCGAGCCCGACGGCCTGGTGATGTTCTCGGACATCCTGACGGTGCTCGAGCCGCTCGGGCTCGACTACCGCATCGAGAGCGGGGTCGGCCCGGTCGTCGAGAACCCCGTGACCCGACCCGACGAAGTTCCCGAGAGCCACGCCGACGTGCGCGAGGAACTCGACTACGTCGGCGCGTTGCTCGAACGCCTCCAGGAGAGCGTCGGCGACCGGACCAGCATCATCGGGTTCACCGGCGGTCCGTTCACCCTCGCGGCCTACGCGGTCGCGGGCCGACCTGCGGGCAAGAAGCAGAAGCCCGTCCGGCGGTTCCGCGTGGAGTACCCCGAGGCGTTCCGGGCGCTGCTCGACCGCTTCGCCGACGTCGTGGTCGACTACGTCGAGTACCAGGTCGATGCCGGCGCCGACCTGATCCAGCTGTTCGACACCTACGCCGGCCTGCTGACGCCAGACGACTACCGGGAGTTCCTCCAGCCGCTCCACCAGCGCATTCTGGACGCGGTCGACGTGCCCACGGTCGTCTTCGTCCGGAACCCCGGCGGGAAGCTCGACCTGCTGGCCGACGCGGGCGCCGACGTGGTGAGCCTCGACTGGACGGTGGACATGGCCGAGGCCCGCGAGCAGCTGGGCGACACGCCGGTCCAGGGCAACCTCGACCCCTCATACCTGCTCGGCGACGAGGAGTTCGTGCGCGAGCGGACCGCGGAGGTCATCGAGAAGGCCGGCCCCGAGGGTCACATCCTGAACCTGGGCCACGGCATCGACCGCGAGACGCCCGTGGAGAACGCGACGGCGTTCGTCGAGACGGCGAAGGAGTGGGAGTGGTAGGAGAGAATTTCGCCCGGAGAGTCGCAAAAAGCGTCGTTTCGCCCGGTTACGAGAGCTCCCCCGCCAGTTCCTCGGCCACCGACTCGGCCTCCCGGAGCCGGCTCGGGACGCCCATCCGGGCGGTGTAGTTGGTCGCTAGCCGGACGCCGTCGGGCAGGTCGACGCGCTCGACCGCGTCCCACGAGTCGTCGTAGGCCGGAAAGCCCCGTCGGAGCACGTTCACGTCCGCGACCTCGGCCGGCGCGCCCGTCACCTCCTCGAACTCCGCGGCGGCGATCTCGCCCATCTTCTCCTCGCTCTCGTCGAGCACGTCGGGGTCGTGCATCCCGCCGAGGAACGCGGTGTAGACGCCGCGTTCGAACATGCTGTCGTTCCACGAGACGCCCAGCGTGCGGAGGTCCTCGTCGAATCCGACCTGGTAGCCCAGCGCGGCGGGGTCGACCTCCCCCTCGGCTTCGACGTCGGCCCGCAGGTAGACCATCGCGAGCGGATTGTAGTTGAGCTCGCGGAGCGCCGCGGCCGAATCGGGCGCGACGTCGGCCACGAGATCGGCGGTGAGGTCCGCGGGCGTCGTCAGAACCACGCGGTCGAAGGCGGCCGTCCCGTCGGGCGTTTCGAGTGTGTAGGGGGGAGAAGCACCGTCCCCGACGCGCCGCACCGCCGTCACGGGCGCGCCGAGCCGGATCGAATCGACGTGGGCCTCCGCGAGCGCCTCCGGGAGTCGCCCGAGGCCGTCGTCGAACGAGATGGCAGGCGGCTGGTCGCGGCCGCCTGCGGTCCGCTTGATGGCGGTCTTCAGCAGGCTGCCGTCCCGGCGTTCGAGCGCGACCAGCCCCGACAGGGCGTGGCCGACCGGCATCGCCGCGGGGTCCGAGCCGTAGATGCCGCCGAACAGGGGGCCGAGCAGCTTCCGGTAGGTCTCGGCGCCGAACTTCCGGGTGAACATGTCCGCGGCGGTCTCCTCGGGGTCGGCGGGGTCGGTGAAGGGTTCGCCCAGGACCGCGCGCTTGGCCTCGGCCGACAGCAGGTCGGTCTCGCCGAACTCCTCGACCGAGAACGGTGCGGGGTGGAGGTCGCCGCCGGCGTAGACGCAGATGGGGAGGTCGGGGTCGGCGGTCCGGACCTCGTCCTCCAGATCGAGGTCCGAAATCAGGCCGTCGACGCGCTCGGTGCGCCGGACGCGCTGGGGACCGCGCTCGACCACGTGGCCGTCGACGCGGTCGCTCCGGACGACGCCGCCCGGCTCGGGCGCGGCCTCGAACAGGGTGAACTCGACGCCCCGCTCGGCGAGGTAGTGGGCCAGCGAGAGCCCCGTGATGCCGCCGCCGACGATGCCGACCCGGCCGAGGTCTTCGTCCGCCTGCAGTTCGTCCGCTCGGCCGCTCATGTCCGCTCGACCGGCGCGTTCAGGCACATCGCGTTCGGCGAGTCCGAGCACTGACACTGCCGGTACTGGTAGTAGCCGGGGTCGAAGTCGCCGACGAACGGCTCGGCGAGGTCCGCGAGCACGCCCTTGAACCGGTCGTCGTCGTGGGGCACCGGGACGCGGTAGAACTCCAGGCCCTCGTCCTCGGCCTCCTCCCGGAGTTCGTCGTCGAGCTCCGAGAGGGTCTCGCTCTGCTCGTGCATGAAGCTGACCGGCTCGACCACGACCCGCTCGACGGAGTCGTCGTCGCCGAGTTCCTCGATTACCTCCTCGACGTCGGGCTCGGTCCACGGGATGTCGCGGTTCTCGTGGTTCTGGTAGCCGAGCGAGTACGAATCGATGCCGAGCTTCCGGCCCAGGACCTCGCAGAACTCCTCGACGTACAGGTCGTACCGGCTGCCCTCGTCGAGGTAGTGCTGCGGGGTTCCGTGGGCCGAGTAGACGAGCTCGGTGGCCTCGTCGGTCAGGTCGACGTCGTGGGCCGCCGCGAACCGGCGAACGTTGTCCGCGCGGAGCGCGTTGTACTGCGGGTGGCGGTGCCACCCCGTGATCTCGGCGATGGAGACGTCCCAGTCGCGCTCGGCCGCGGCCTCCTTCAGCTCGTCGAGCGCCGCGACGGTCGTCGAGGCGCCGCAGAGCGGGTAGACCGGCAGGCCGACCAGCTCGTCGACGCCGTCGGCGCGGGCGGCCTCGACCGCGTCGCCGACGAAGGGCTCGGTGAACTGCATGCCGACGTACGTCTCGACGTCGTAGCCCCGGTCGCCGAGTTCGGCGGCCAGCGCGTCGGCCTGTGCCTCGGCCTGCGGGTTCAGCGGGGAGCCCCCGATCTCCTCGTACTCCTCCATGAGCCCCGGGACGCGGCGCTCGGCCAGCTGCCGGGCTCGCTCGCGGGCCTCCTCCTCGGTGTCGGCCTCCTCGAGCGAGGCGTTGTTCAGGAAGATGCGCTCGAGGTAGGCCACGACGTTCTCCCGCGTCGGTTCGGCCGGCTCGCCGAAGTTGAGCAGGACAACTCCTGTGGTCATATTCGGGGGTTAGGACAGTGCGCTGTAATAGCTGTCGCTTGACGGCGGCCTCTCTTCGTCCGGCGACGTATAACTTTTAATACTCTCAGTGCAATTTATTATGTAGACCACCGAATGACACTCTCGTCCATCATCGAGGACGTGACGGGGACCGACCGAACGCTGACGGTCTACGACCCGCCGGACTCGAAGGCGGTCTCGGACCTGGAGCGCCACTTCGAGGTCCAGAACGTCGACGTGAACGAGGCCTCCGTCTCCGAGGGCCCGGAGGCGTTCGTCGTGTTGCAGGAGGGCGGGCAGTTCCTGGCGGCCGCCGACCTCGAACGACTCCGCCGCACGGTCACCTTCGAGACCGGCCTCGTCGACGCGACCAGTTTCGAGGAGACCCAGGTCCCGGACGTGCTCAAGCACGTCAGCGACACCACGTTCAGCACCTACGAAAAGCGCCGGATGATTCTGGCCTCCCGGGAGATAGAGGAGCGAGCCTGGCGGACCGGCGGGGGCGAGCTCCACGCCGGATTTCAGGACCTGTCGCTGTTCCGCGAGCAGTGGGACCTCTACGCCCGCATCGCCGAACGCGGCGTCGACATCCACGCCTACGGCGTCCCCGACTGGCGGCCGCCCGAAACCGAGTGGCTGACTATCCACGCCGAAGACACGGCCGAGATCCGGAGCTCGTGGATCGTGTCGTTCGACGCTCCGGACGGCCGGGACTGCGCGCTCGTCGCCGAGGAGCGCGACCCCGGCGAGTTCGCCGGCTTCTGGACCTACGACGGCGAGATCGTCGACGAGGCGCTCGACCACCTCCGGTCGGCGTACTCGTAGCGCGCCGGAGACCCGGGGAGCGGTACGGACGCCTCGTCGGCGTTACGTCCCGTTCGGAGACGGGATTCAACCGTCAGCGGGCCGTCCGGTCGGCCGAGACGAATCGGGGGTGATTTGGTCGGAGAGCGTGGTTCGAGCCGCGCCGACGCGGGTCAGTCGTCCTCGACCCGACCGTCGACGTCCGACTCCGCGACCGCGGACCGGAGGCGGGGCGCGACCAGCCAGACCGACTCGGTGAGCAGCCACAGGAGGGCGACGACCCCGAAGAGGACCGCAGCGAACAGTTCGGGGAACCCCATCCAGGTCGGGGTGATGTACATCAGCCCGTTGAGGTACTTGCCCGGGATCAGGTTCTTCAGGAAGATCCAGACCCGCTCGTCGAGCGGCGGCGTCCGGGCCGGGAGGTCGGCGCTCGCGGCGCTCGGCCCACCGGTGCTCTCGTCGCCGGTGCTCAGCCGCTCGGACTCGTAGGGGAACGAGACGTCGACGCTCCAGACGACCTCGCCTCGCTCGTTCACCTCGAAGACGCGGTTGCCGTTCGAGTCGGTGACGAGGGTGTGGCCGTTCGGCAGCCGGTCGCCGTCCCGGGGCCACTGCATCCGGGCGTCGCGGTACGTCCACGACTCGACCCAGGTGCCGTTCTGCCGCTGGTACTCGACCACCCGGTTATTCTCCGAGTCGCCGACCACGACCGCCGGCCCGCCCATCGACTCGTTGATGTAATCGGGGTTGTGCTGCTCGTACAGCACGGAGTAGTTGTCCTCCTCGCCGAGGGTCCAGTCCTCGATGAGGCCGCCGCCCCGGTCGAGGAACACCACCCGGTCGTGGTTCCGCAGGCTCGCCATGACCCGGCCGTCGTCGAGCAGTTCCACGTCGTTGATGTGGGTCCAGTCCTCCGGGTAGGGGCCGCCGGTCTCGGCGGGGTCGAACGCGTCGGAGGCGTTCCAGCGCCACCCGATCTCGCCGGTCTCGGCGTTCACGACGAACACCCGGTCGAGGTAGATGTCGCCGACCAGCAGGTGGGTGTCGTTGATACGGTCGACGTCGTGGAACCGGGTCTCGGGCTTGCCGGGGGTGACCTGCGACCAGACGGGCGTGACCTCGCCGGTCGTGAGGTTCACGCGCTGGTAGCCGTTCCGGGTGCAGACCGAGAGGTCCTCCTGGGCGTCCATGTACTCGTCCCACGTCTCGCGGTCGACGGCGTACGACGAGACGTTCCACTCGTCGGGGCACTCCGACGCGGAGAGGTGGTCGGAGTAACCGTACTCGACGGTCGCCCTGGTGCCGGCCACCGGGTCGACGTCCCAGTACCGAGTGTGCGAATCGTTGTAGTAGAGGATGGAGCCGTTCGGCGCGAACGCGACGAGTTCGGCCCGCGCTCGCGGGCCCTCCCCGCGACTCCCGAGCCACGAGTTCGAGTCGGTCGCGACCACGGTGATGCCGTCGGCGGGCGGGGCGACCCGCGCGCTCGGGTCGACCGGACCGTCGGGGCCGAGGTTGTCCTCGACCGTCCCGTCCGCCGAATTGATGGCGTAGCCCGACCCGACCGTGAGCGCCGTGACTGCGAGCAGAATCGCGAAGACCGCACGGAGACGACGTTTTCGAGCCACTACCAATTTGGCAACGAATACGTATTTAGTCTTTATTGCGACAGCGACACACGGTCGGCGGAACTGCGCTCGCGGTCAATCCACAGTGCACCAACACCTCGTCTGACGTATCACCGAGCGATAACGACCGGGTTGAGCCCCCGGCGAGTCGATTTCCCACCAGTCGATTGCAGACTGGGGACGGGCCGGGGGCGAAACCGAAGGGACTACCGTGCGGTGCTATCGACGGCCGGCGTGAACCGACGTCCGCCGAAGGGGCCGTCGAGGTGCTCGGCGTCCCCGTCGACTTCGAACTGCTCGGAATCCACCTCCTCCTGCCCTGCCTTGCGACGTACGCCGCCGCGGAGTTCGGGGTCGGCGCGTGGCGGGGCGCGGTCGTCGGCCTGGCGGCGTCCGCGGTCGCGCTCCTGCGCCACCCTGCCAGGAGCAGTACGTAGCGAGCGGGGGTCGGACAGGATCCGGCGACAGAAGCCGATTCGCCGCGTCAGGGCAGGTGCGACTCGAACACGTCGGCGCGGAGGCGTCCGTGGACGTGGTCGAGCAGCGACCGCAGGTTCTCGGCGTCCTCGCGGTTGTACCGGACGAGCCGGTCGAGCGCCGCGTCGTCCTCCTGTCGGTCGTAGCGGCGCCAGAGCCGGACCGCCTCGCGGCCGTCGACGTCCTCGTCGTCGCGGTCGATGCCCACCGCTCGCTCGACCCGCTTCAGACCGCCCGAGAGCCCGATCTGCTTGCAGGTGTACATCAGGTCGAGGTGGGGCGTCTCGACGTCGAGGTCGAAGCTGTCCTCGAGGAACGGCTGGTCGAACCGCTTGCCGTTGAACGAGACCAGTATGCTCGATTCGGCGAACTCCTCGGCGAGCGCGTCGGCCGTGAGGTCCTCGCCCTGCACGTAGGTCCGGGTGTCGCCGCCGCGGTGGACGCTAACCGTGGTCACGTCGTGGCGCGCGCTGTCGAGGCCGGTGGTCTCGATGTCGAAGAAGCAGGCGTCGTCAGCGAAGTTGCCGTACGCCCGCCAGAGGCTCCCGCTCGGGAGGCTGTCGGCGAAGAAGTCGGCGTCGCCGGCGTCGAGTCGGTCGCGGGCGTCGTCGATGAACGCCCGGACGTTGGCCCCCGTCTTCGGGCCGAGCAGGTCGGCCTCGAAGTCGTCCCAGTGGGTGACCCCCCGTCGCCAGAGGTCCCGCTCGGTCTTCTCGCCCACGCCGGCGGCGGCGATGAACGAGTTCTGGAGTTTCATTGGAGGCCGGATTGGCGGGAGGGGTCTTAGTCGTTGGTGGTTCGGGCGGGCCGCCTCGGTGTCGAAACTCGATACCGTCGTTCGAAATCGCGTCGGTCCAGCCGCGAGCTGCGCGGCCCGTCGCGCCGGGCAGCACCGCGAGTCAGTCGGGGTCGGGGTCACGGGTCAGTCCACGAACTCGATGTCGGTGTCGCAGATCGGACAGGAGTGGACGCCCGCGGTCTCGTCCATGTCGGATTTCACGCCGGTCCACCCGCAGTCGGGGCAGAGGATGGTCTCCTCGGTCATGCGCGGAGGTTGACAGTGGGGGACCAAAAGAGTAGGGTACGCCGGCGTCCGGACGGCTGACAGGTCGTCGCCGTTCTACCGGTCGGTCGAGACGTCTCGGCGTCCCCGGCGGTCGGTCGAGGGTCAGTCGATTAGATCTCGGTACGCCGGTGCGACCCACGCGTACTCGACGTCGGCGAGGGCCTCGCGGACGTGCTCGTTGCGGGCGAGGGTCTCGGCCTCGCGCTGGCGGACGCACTCCGCGTCGAACGGGATGGCGGAGGCGAACACGCCCTCGTAGTGGTAGACCGCGCGCTCGCCGCCGGCCTCCAGGCCGACCAGCGAGTAGGCGCCGTTCTCCCGGCGCAGGACGTTGGCGGCCTGGAGGTAGACGTCGGCGCCGCCGCGCTCGCGGGCGATCGCCTCGCAGAGTTCGTCGAAGCGCTCGGTCCTCCCGGCGGACGCGACCGAACTGGCCATAGTACTTCGTTGGGGAGCCACCACTAAAGCGGTGAGCCAACCGCGGTGAAACTGAAAGTAGTAGCCCGCTCGGCGACAGCGCCGACCACCGGCGAACAGGGCTGGCCAGTATCGTGCGAATCCGTAGAATAATAACCTAGGAGCTACGGGATACTAACGCAGGCCTGACTGATAGTCAGTGTCTGTCATCCCGGGCTGGTATCCCGTCATCACTACCCCCAAACTGGATTCGACGCTTCTGCGGTGCGTTCGACGGGTCGCGCGCAGCGACGCGCGGGTCCGGGGCGGGCCGAAGCACACAACCCCGTCCGGCGCCGAGTGCGACGCGTGTTTCCCGACGAGATCGAGACCGGGCGACTGCGACTCGTTCGGCTCTGCCGGGAGAATGTCCCGACGGCGGAGCTCTACCGCCACATGCGCGAGGGGGCGCCGAACATGGACGCGGTCAGCGAGTACGCCATGTGGGAGCCCCACGAGACGCCGAGAGACACCCGCGACTACCTCGTCGACATCGAGCGCCAGTGGGACGACCGCGAGCAGGCCACCTACGCTGTCGTTCCGCGGGAAGGTAGTGAGGAGTCCAAGGAAGACACCCAGGAGTCCGCCGGGGAGGCGGGCGAACTCGCGGGCACGACCAACCTCGACTTCGACTGGGAGCGGCGCTCGGCAGAACTGGGAATCTGGCTCCGGAAGGCGTTCTGGGGCCGGGGGTACTCCGGGGAGCGCGCCGCGGCCCTGATGGAGGTGGCGTTCGACCGCCTCGACCTCGAAGTGGTGGCCGTCACCCACCAGACGGGCAACGAGCAGTCCCGGCGGGCCATCGAGAAGTACATCTCACGCTTCGGCGGGCAGCACGACAGTGTGCTCCGCAACTTCGCGGCGACCGACGACGGGGTGGTGGACCTCCACCGCTACACCGTCTCGCGGGAGCAGTACCGGGCCGCGACCGGGGACGGGGCAGACGGCGGCGCGTAGCCGGCTCGACGAATCGGCGAGGCGTGACCGAAACGGTTGCCGAATCGCCCGGTCGACCTGCGTTCCGAAGGCGAACGCCGGTCGGAACCGACGGCGAATCTCCGCGGAGGGTTTATTTACCGTACCGCCCTACCTACAGACTCATGACGGGTCCGATCCGCCAGCGAGAGCGGGAGCAAGAGACGGTACAAGACGAGGAGTCCGAGAACTCTCAGACCTGCCCCGAGTGCGAGGGCGGGTCGTTAGTCGCCGACGCTGGCGGAAGCGAACTGGTGTGCGAGGACTGCGGCCTGGTCGTCGAGGAGAACAACGTCGACCGCGGGCCCGAGTGGCGGGCGTTCAACCACCAGGAGCGCCAGTCCAAGAGCCGGGTCGGGGCGCCCACGACCAACACGATGCACGACAAGGGGTTGACGACCACCATCGACTGGAAGAACAAGGACGCCTACGGTCGGTCGCTCTCCTCGGAGAAGCGTAGCCAGATGCACCGCCTGCGCAAGTGGCAGGAGCGCATCCGGACCAAGGACGCGGGCGAGCGCAACCTCCAGTTCGCGCTCAGCGAGCTCAACCGGATGGCGTCGGCGCTCGGCGTCCCCAGATCAGTACAGGAAGTCGCGTCGGTCATCTACCGACGGGCGCTCAAGGAGGACCTCATCCGGGGCCGGTCCATCGAGGGCGTCGCCACCAGCGCGCTCTACGCGGCCTGCCGGAAGGAGGGCATCCCGCGGTCGCTGGAGGAGGTCTCGGAGGTGGCCCGGGTCGACCGCAAGGAGATCGGCAGGACGTATCGGTACATCTCCCAGGAGCTCGGGCTCGGGATGGAGCCGGTCGACCCGAAGAAGTACGTCCCGCGGTTCTGCTCGGAGCTCGACCTGACCGAGGAGGTCGAGAGCAAGGCCAACGAGATCATCGACGTGACCGCCGAGAAGGGGCTGCTCTCGGGCAAGTCCCCGACGGGCTACGCGGCCGCGGCGATCTACGCGGCGTCGCTGCTCTGCAACGAGAAGAAGACCCAGCGCGAGGTCGCCGACGTCGCCCAGGTCACCGAAGTGACGATTCGCAACCGGTACCAGGAGCAGATCAAGGCCATCGGACTTTACAACTGAGCGACCGTAGGGGACCACGCTACCCTACCAGTGGCGGAGACGACAATGGAAATGAAAATCGGGCAGCGATTCGAGCGACGACTGGACGAGGAGTTCGGCGGCGACGCCGGAACGCGACGAGTGGTGGCGCGGCAGGCCCGCGACCTGGCCGACTGCGGACAGTTCGCGACCGACGTGGACCAGGAGCTGACGGTCTCGGTCGTCGTCGAGAACCTCCGGGACGCGCCTGACGACCTCACGCTCCCGGAGAAGTGGAACTGGTGGATGGGCGCCCTCGAACTCGCCTACGGCGGTTACGACCGCTTCCGGGTGGTGCGGTGGGCGGGCGGGTCGGAGTGAGCGACCGATTCGGCCGCCGGGCCACGTCGCGCCGGACCGGGCTCACCCCGGGCGGTCAGGGGAGCCCGCCGGTCGCGCCCAGATAGGCGACGTAGAACTGGACCGCGTTGAACGCCCCGTGGATGAGCGACGGGACGACGAGGTTCCCGGTCCGCTCGTACGCGGCGCCCAGTACCGGCGAGAGGACGAGCAGTACCGCCAGATACGCCAGTTTTCCGGCGCCCTGCAACGAGAAGACGTGGACGACGGCGAAGACGAAACTCGAAGCGGTGATGGCGACCCAGGGGCCGAACGCCTCCCGGAGCCGACCCTGCACCACGCCTCGGTAGAGCAGTTCCTCGCCCGGTCCGATGAACAGGAACGACAGCGGGACCAGCAGCAGGAAGATCCGGGGGTCCTGCTCGCCGAACTGCTCGACGGCGTTCGACGCCGACCGGACGCCGAACGCGGAGAACAGCGCCGAGAGGGCGACGAGCCCCGCGAACAGCGCGACCGTGCCGCCGACCGACCACCCGACGTCCCGCAGCGTCGGGAGGCGAACCCCGACGAAGCGCGGCCCCCGGCCGGTGTAGACCAGGTATCCGAGCGCGAACGCCCCGAACGCCACGCCCTGGCCCATCACGACCGAGAGGGCGAGCAGCAGCGCCGGCCGCTCCATCAGGGGAACGCCCGCCGCCAGCAGTGCCACCGACGCCAGCCCGACGACCACCACCGCGAACGCGTACCCGCCGAGGCCGAGCGCCGCCGCCGCGAACAGGGCGCGCCCCGGCGAGGCGCCAGCGCCCGGACCGCCGATTCGTGCTCGACTCATCCCGTCGAGACACGCGACGCAGTCACTTGAAGGTCGCTCGGACCGCGTCGGCGGGCGACTGCGGCCCGCGACGGTATCGGGGCGGCTCGTTCGGCGCGCGCTCGATCTCGAACGCCCGGAGCAGGACCACGAGCCGTCCCTCCGAGAGGGTCGCCCGGAGCATCGGGCCGCGGCTCGTGGCGACGACGTACGGCGGGGCCGCGACCGGGTGTGCGGAGAGCGACTCGCCGGTCGCGTCGACGGCGTCCGCGAGCGCCTCGGGCAGGCGCCGCCACGCGCCGGCGGCGTCGAGTCCGGCCCGAAGCGGGTCGGCCAGAGCGGCGGGGTCGGCGGTCGACCCGCCGTCCCACGAGTCGGCCACCGCGTCGGCGCACCGGAGGACGGTCCCGACCGTCTCGCGATGGGAGTCGAGGACGCGCTCGCGGGCGAGTGCGGCGGGCGTCGCGTCCGGGTCTCGTGATGCGCCGGGCACGCGCGACGGTTCGACGCGAGGGATTAAATGCCCAGGCGGTTCGGCACGCGGTCGGAGTCGCCGTCGAAGGGAGTGGGAAAAGCCTATAAGCCCCCGTTTTCGGGGGAAAAGCCTACAAGTGAAGGGGCTATCGGTGCAGACAGAGTCAAAGATGATACCACTGTTCGGACCCGTGCCCGGCGGGATGGAGATGATGGTGATCCTCCTCATCGCCGTCCTGCTGTTCGGCGCGAACAAGATCCCGAAGCTGGCCCGCTCGACCGGCGAGGCCATGGGCGAGTTCA